>JBGTFX010000155.1:0-5898 GCA_041747055.1 Balneolaceae bacterium | reverse complement strand
GAAAATATTCCGCTTTTGAAGATTCTCCATTACAAACGGAGCTAAATTATTGTGATCCAGCTCAGCTACTTTTTTATATTGTTCACTGTTTAGCAAATCTTTTACGTTGGGCTTTTTCTCCGGTAAACTCATTTTTTTTCTTACTCACACTAATTATTTCCTTTTTTTAAATATAAATTACCTTATCTAAAAACCATAATTCATTGATAATCAGAATGAATATCAAAAAGGAAATATGTGTTTCCATGAAGCTCTAACAGCCTTGAGAAGAAGATTTCGTTCTGATATCAAATGAAGTTAAATCCTGTCCCAATATTGGGGATAAGGATTTTAGATCTTTGGAATAAAAATTTTACAGTTATACCGGACTCTGATCCGGCATCCCCTCGCTCGTTTTAGACAAATAGACGTAGTAACAAATGTATTAAAAGTGCCAAGTATAGAAATCCTGACCTGCGTCAGGATGAACACTACTTACTTCTTTTTATTCGCCAATTCCATAACGGCTTTTGCCACAGCCGGAGCTACCTTTTCATCAAATGCGCTTGGGATGATATGCTCTTCATCAAGATCAATTACCTGGTCGGCAATCGCATTGGCAGCACAAACGTACATTTCAGTAGTGATTTTTGAAGATCGGGCATCCAAAAGTCCCCTGAAGATTCCGGGGAATGCCAGCACGTTGTTTATTTGATTGGGAAAATCTGACCGCCCCGTAGCCACAATTCTTGCGCCTGCTTCATGTGCCTCATCCGGCATAATTTCAGGTATCGGGTTGGACATGGCAAAAATGATTGGATCACGATTCATGCTTTTTATCATCTCACCGGTTAACACTCCGGGTACGGATACACCGATAAACACATCACTATTTTTGATGGCGTCTTTCAGCTCTCCTTCCATATTATTCTTATTGGTAACGGCCGCCATTTTCTCCTTGATAGGTGTCAAATCCTTTCTGTTTCGATGAATAATGCCGTGACTGTCACACATAATTACCGTTTCCACACCAACGTATCTAAGTAAATTGATGATAGAAATCCCCGCGGCGCCTGCACCATTAATGACTACTTTCAATTCTTTGAACGACTTTCCCGTCAGTTTTAAGGAGTTTATCAAACCGGCAAGAGTTACCACAGCCGTTCCATGCTGATCATCATGCATAACGGGAATATTAAGCTCTTCTTTCAAACGCTGCTCAATTTCAAAACAACGCGGAGCAGAAATATCCTCAAGATTGATTCCGCCGTACGTAGGAGCAATCATTTTTACGGCCTGAATAATTTCTTCTGTATCCTGCGAAGCTAAAACAACCGGTACAGCGTCAATGTTGGCAAATTTTTTAAACAGCACGGCCTTTCCTTCCATAACCGGCAGTGATGCTTCAGGCCCAATGTTTCCGAGGCCTAAAACGGCTGACCCATCACTCACAACCGCTACGGTATTTTGCTTCCAGGTGTAATCGTACGCTTTTGAAACATCCTCAGCAATCTCGAGACAAGGCTGAGCAACCCCGGGCGTGTAAGCCAGGCTGAGATCATCTATTGAGTCCAATGGCATTTTAGACGCAATTGCTACTTTTCCGCCATATTTCTTGTGAGCTTCTACAGAGCGTTTACTATAGTCGTGTTTATTGTCGGTAGACATATATTATTTTTAGGTCAAAAATGGTGAGAAGAAAGTTAAGGCTTCCTTTCATATTATGCCGACTGGATTTTTGAGTTTATTTTTCATTTCTACAGGGTAGCAATAGAATATGAGTGTTTGGCAGCAGAGCTGCAAAACGAGTGTACCGCAGCAGAGCTACGGTACGAGATTGAAAAAGATTATTCAGCTAACCACACATTATTGGATCGATCAATATCAGCCATTCGTTGTGACGGGTCAATTTCAATTCGGGAAATATCACCCATTGGTCGATCTATAGACAGTTTATATTCCGGAAATACCCACGGCCAGTCTTCGGTCACTTCCCGCTCAACATCAAATTCATTATCCTTTTGGCCCCACGTAATTCGCATTGGCACGTGGTAGTGTTTTATGTTACCATCAGTGAACTCTATTTCCACATCCAGCGGCATCGGCATCAAACCTACTCGTTCTAGAGTAACTGCGGTTTGATTAGATTCTCCCGCGGACACGTTTTTTATTCCGTAATCAATTGTTTTGGTTGTAGTCACCCAATATTCGTGATACCAATCGAGTACCATGCCACTCTCTCTTTCCATAATTCGCATGAAATCCTGTGCGGAAGGATGCTTGAATTTCCACTCTTCATAAAATCGGTTCAACCCGCGTTTTAATACATCCTCTCCGACCACATACCCCAGTTGATGTAAAAATATCGCGCCTTTTGTATAGGAAGCAACACCGTACGCTCTGTTTGTTACATAATGATCGGCGTGTATATGCATCGGCTCCTCAATGCCTGCGTTCACAATATTAAAATATCCTTGATATCGACCCATCATTGGATCATCCTGACCATCTTTAAATATTTCATTCATCGTAAATGCAGAGAGATAAACGGTAAACCCTTCATCAATCCACTGCTCGGTAGTTTCATTTGTTGCGATAACCCCTTCATACCAAGCGTGAATTAACTCATGAACCGTTACACCCACTAAACTTCGGAACGTTCGATTTCCCGTAATCAGCGTCCCCATGGTGTACTCCATGCCACCATCACCACCCTGAATTACGATGTATTCATCGTAGGGATATTCTCCATAGTTTTCGTTCATAAACTGAAAAGCACGGATGGTGTACTCAGGCAGATTCTCCCAATTCTCGAGCAATTGCGCTTGCTCATCATCACCTGCATTTTCTGCCACGGGATCGGTTTGATAGAAGAATCGTAATAACGGACCGTCGGGCACCTGAGCCGTTACATGTGTATAATCGGGATCGGCGGCCCACATCACGTCGTGAACATTTTCTGCCGTAAAGTGCCATGTTAGTTTATCTCCGGCAGGTCGATTCACCTGCATGCCCGGAGTTTCATACCCGTAGCCCACTTCCTCGGGATTTTCCAGAATAGCACCGGCTGCAACTACATAATTTCTGTCGATATTGATTTTGAAGTCAAACGTACCAAAGGGCGCAAAAAATTCTCGACCGATATAAGGGTTCGGATGCCATCCGTTTTCATCATATGCGGCAATTTTTGGATACCACTGCGCCATAGACAGACGTATTCCTTCGGCATTGTCACGGCCAGACCGCCGGGTTTGAAGTGGTACCTGTGCATTAAAATCCATATCAAACACCACCTGTTCTCCGGGAAGAATAGGCTCAGCCAAGTTCACCTCCATAATGGTTCCTTTGATAGTAAACTCTACATCCGTTCCATTTTGCTGAAGTCTGTCAACTTTCTGATATCCAATTTCGGTTTCGTCGTAGTGATATATTCGATCTCTCACCCGGCCATCAGGATCCTCAATGGTTCGTGATCGTACGTCCATCATGCTATTAGGCTGAAAGGCATTGAAAAACAGGTGGTAAAATACCCGGTCGAGAGTATCAGGTGAGTTATTATGGTAGGTCAGCTTTTGGGTACCATTAAACCGATTGGTCACCACATCCATATCAATTTCCATTTCGTACTCAACCGTCTGCTGCCAGTAACCCTGTTTTTGGGCTTCAGCATTGTCGGGCGATAATCCAATTAACAGGAGCAATGTTAAAAATCCGAAAATTGGTTTTTTAATGATCGATGAAATCGCATCCATTCTGTTTTCCATAGTAGTTTTTTAGTTAAAATGAAGTTCGGCTGGCAAATGCACGGCTTAACGTAGCTTCGTCGATGAATTCCAGTTCTGTCCCCATCGGTATTCCGTACGCGATTCGGGTAACATTCACTTCGTAGTTTTGTAGAAGCTTGTTAATATAATAGGAGGTAGCTTCACCTTCAGCATCGGGGTTAAGAGCAAGAATAACTTCGTTGATATGTTCGTCATGTCCGCCAATCCGCTCGAGCAGCTGTTTGATGCGAATATCATCAGGGCCAATATTTTCGAGAGGTGAAATTACTCCGCTTAAAACATGGTAGCGTCCCCTGAATTCATTAGTTTTTTCGATGATGTACACATCCTGAAACTCCTCAACCACACAAACCACACCATTATCGCGCTTGGGATTGCTGCAAATCACACAGGGGTCAGTATCAGTAATGGTTCCGCAAACAGTGCATCGCTTCACAGACTCTTTTAGTTTAACAAGAGCATCAGCAAGCATGATTACCCGTTCATCGGTCTGTTTTAATAAATGAATGGCTATTCGCTGTGCTGACTTCCTCCCTGTTCCGGGAAGTTTTGCCAGCTCTTCAATTGCTCTTTCGAGAGCCTCAGAGGTTATTTGCATTTAATATTGTTGGATTATTCACAAAAAAATAGTCCCCGTAGAAGGGGACTGGTACGATGATAACTACAGTCCGAATTTACTGAGGTCCATCCCGCCCGGCATTCCACCCGGCATCATTCCTTTATAAGCTTCCTGCATTTTTTCTTTGGATGCTTCTTCAGCTTTTTCGAGGGCTTTATTTACTCCGGCAACGATAAGATCCTCGAGCATCTCCTTATCTTCAGGATCAATTACATCTCTATCGAGCTCAATTCCGATCAGCTCACGATTACCATTTGCTTTCACTTTCACCATTCCACCGCCGGCTTCGGCCTCAACAACCACATCACCCAATTGGTCTTGTACTTCTTTCACTTTGGCCTGCATATTCTGAATTTTTCCAAACATATCAGCCATATTAAATTGATCACTCATTTTTCTTGTTTTTTTGATGTTATAATTCACACAGGTTCTACTGCAATTTCGTCACTTCCTATTTACACCATTATCTAATACTCTAGTTCCGCCCCAAACAAGTCTACAACCGATTTCAAATGCGGATCTTTTTTCTGTATCTCTTTAAACCGTTCAAAAGGGCTCAATGATTCCTTTTTCTTTTTGTCTCGTTCCACAATGCAGCTTATTCGTACAAAAGATCCAATTACCTGCTTTAGTAACGATGAAATCAGCTGTTGATTTTCCTCAAACAGATTAATGGCAAATTCATTATCTGCGGTTACTGTAAGTTCCGACCCTTTTAAAACTTTTAGCTCTACCCGTTGCACCTGAAAATAGAGCATCCGCGGAGCATTATCTTTTAATTTTTCTAAAAATGTAGGCCAGTGTTCTTCTAAATCGTCAACTCCATTCAGCACAATTTTTTCTACCTGTTCCTGAGTTTCCTCATCCTGAACATCAGTATTTTCTTTAGGCGAGCCATTCGAGGAGCTTATACCCGACGCGTAGCCCAGGGTGGGTTTTCCAAGGATTTCGTCCTCAACATCCGTTTCGCTTTCATCGGAATCCTGATTTTGATGAACAGAATTTCCGGGTTCCTGAGAGTTTACTTTTGGCCTACCAGATAATTCTACTCTTTCTTCTCGAACCGATGGAAGTGTGGGTGGTTCAAAATCTGATTCAGGTTCTGTAGTTTCTTGTGAAGACGTTTGTGAAGCGGGTTGATTTTCCTCCTGATCAGCATCAGAATGATTTCTGGAAACTCCATTTATCGATTCGGATACAGTTTTTTCCTGTCTCCTTTCATTGGTTCGAACCGGCTCCGTCGATTTGGGCTTTTCAGCGGCCGAAACATCATTCTTTTCCGGTTGAGCTATCGGCTGATTCCAGTCCTTTTTTTTTAACTCTTCTAATTGACCCATCAACTTGCTCAATTCCTGAGTTCGGTTCATATGAACCAGCTTCAGCAACAAAATCTCAAAATGGACACGGGGCTGTTGAACATCACGAATTTTAATCTGTGCATCGCTGACCATATGGAGCATTCGCATCAAATCTTCTTCGGTAAAATGTTGAGCTGCATTTTTGTATCTCTCTTTC
>JBGTFX010000154.1:0-5014 GCA_041747055.1 Balneolaceae bacterium | reverse complement strand
TGGATGTGTTTGATGTATACGAGGGAAAGAATCTCGGTGCAAACAAAAAAAGTATTGCATTTAGGCTTTCTTTTTTAGATTCTAATAAAACTTTGACCATCAAAGATGTAGAACCGATGGTTAAAAAAATTGTTCAGGCTCTTGAATCAAAATTTGAGGCAAAACTAAGATCTTAATCGGTAGATTATGCCAATCGATGACATAAAACGAGACGTGTTCAAAAATCTTCTGGATCAAATCAGAACGAAAGTCTCTATGCTTACCAAACAGAATAAAGAGCTTAAAAGAGAAAATTTAAAACTGAAGGATAAGCTAGAGGAGATTCAAAAAGAGCAGACCGATATTTTCTCTGAAATAAGTGAATCAGACCGAATCGCAATGAGACATCAGGTATCATCCCTCATTGACAAAATTAACTCCCACATAGGTGAATAACAATGCAGTCCATTAAAGTCACAATTCTTGGAAAGCAGATTCCCATCAAAGTGAATGATGATGAGGTGGAAAATATGAATCGTATTGCCAATTTCGTGGATGAAAAATTTAAGGCGTATCGGCATCAATTATCAAACCAGCCGGACTCTACAGTAATGATTTTGGCATCCTTAAGCCTTGCAGAAGAGCTTTTTGAGCTTCGAAATAAGCTCGAAACTATTTCTGATAAAGAAAGTGAGTTAATGGACGATGTGAACTATCAAATTGAAAAGCTTCTCGGTGAGATTTCGTAGCGCGGCGTCGCTGACCCGCAGCCGATATCATCCTGCACGATTTTCACATCCCGGTGACAGGTCAGGCGACCTGTCCTACGTAGCGCGGCGTCGCTGACCCGCGGGATGCACACTTAACACCATCAAAGTTCCATTCTGTTAAAAAAATTAAAAATAACATCCTTCATAGAATTTAACCCCACCTCTGCCCGTTGTAAAATTCATGTATAAAGGAGAACGATTTAACAGCATTACACATCTTGTCGGGACAGTAGCTTCCGTGATTGGTTTTATCGGGTTAGTATATCTTGCCGTTACGAAAGGTGATACCTGGAAAATTGTAAGTTTTGGAATTTACGGTGTCTCTCTGGTAATGCTATATACTTTTTCAACTCTCTATCACAGTTTTCAAGGCAAGCTTAAGAAAATATTTCAAAAATTGGATCATGTAGCCATTTATTTATTGATAGCCGGCACATATACGCCCTTTACTTTAGTTACCTTGCAAGGTGAACTTGGATGGTCAATTTTCGCTGTTGTATGGGGATTAGCTACGCTTGGAATCGTCATCGATTTAATTCCCAGTAAAGGTTCGAGGATTCTTCCCCTCATTATTTATTTACTAATGGGATGGCTTGTAATTTTAATTGTTGATCCATTAATGGCTGAGCTATCTATAAATGGATTTTATTGGCTGGTAGCCGGTGGAATGTTTTATACATTTGGCGTGATATTCTATGTAATAGATGTTCGACATCGTTTTGCACATGGAATTTGGCATTTGTTTGTCCTTGCCGGCAGCGTAAGCCATTATATTACCGTCGTTAAGTACGTAGCTTAGCTTACTTTGACGAGCTCCACATATTTCTCCTTTATCTTATCCAACTTACTTCATTAATCAGGCTCTTTTCCTCCCATCTTTTTTGTACCTTTATGGCCAAATTAATTCGAATTCTGTACACCAACAATGCCAAAAGAAGCGAAGATATTTTTTATTTCTGATATAGTAGGCGAAACCGGTTTAAGCCTGCTCGAAACTATATTGCCAAGCATATTGGATAAATATAAACCCGATTTTGTAATTGCCAATGCCGAAAATTCTCACGAAGGACGTGGATTGAATCAAGAGATCGTAAAACAACTTTATGATTTGGGTGTAAATGTGATTACGGGGGGAAATCACTCCTTCGACAAGTGGAAGATTTTCGGCTATATGAAGTCAGATTCTAACCTGCTTCGTCCTTTAAATTACCCAAAAGGCAATGCCGGTTTTGGATATGGAATTTATGACCTGCCGGGATTTGATAAGAAAATTGGTGTTCTGAATATTCAGGGACGAACATTTATGCCTCAAATTGATGATCCTTTTTCTACGGCCGATTGGTCTCTTGCCAAGATTAAAGAAGAGACAGATTTAATATTTGTGGATTTTCATGCCGAAGCAACCGCGGAAAAAGTAGCTATGAGCTGGCATTTGGATGGTGATGTTTCTGTAATGGTTGGAACTCACACTCATATACCTACAAACGATGCAAGAATACTACCCCAGGGAACAGGTTATATTACCGATGCCGGCATGACCGGCCCTTTTGACTCCGTTATAGGAATGAATAAAAAAACAGCTCTGAATCGATTTAAACTTGGTACACCTCAGCGCTATGTTATCGCAAAAAATGATAACCGAATGTGTGCGGTTCTTGCATCTATTGACACTGAAACCAATAAGTGTACATCAATACAGTCTATCATCTACCCGGAATTTCAAAATAAAAAAGGATGAACCACAGTGAACCTTCTGTTTTAAGGTGCAATCATATTAAAAAAAGTTTTAACACAGATTCCGAACAACAAAAACTGGAAATACTGACGGATATTAATGTTTCAATCAAACCAAAAGAGATTTGTGCAATAATAGGTTCCAGTGGTTGCGGTAAAAGTACTCTCTTGCACATAATGGGTGGACTGGATAAACCCACGAGTGGTGAAGTTTGGTGGAATGATGAACCTATTCATAATCACAAAATGGAAAAACTTGCAGAGTTAAGAAACCGAAATATTGGGTTTGTATTTCAATTTCATCATCTGTTACCTGAATTTACTGCCATCGAAAATGTGATGATGCCGGCTTTTATAAAAGGAGAATCACATAAGGTAGCCCATAAAAAAGCTTCGGATTTACTGAATAGATTCGGATTAGGTCAAAGGCTCGAACACAGGCCTTCACAACTTTCCGGTGGTGAACAGCAGCGAGTATCCATGGCTAGGGCACTCATGAATAGCCCATCTATGATTTTAGCTGATGAACCCACCGGTAATCTTGATGAAAAAAATACAGAGCTGATCCTTTCGTTATTATTTGAGTTACGTGAAGAAGAGGGCATTTCAATCGTTTTAATTACTCATGAGAAAGAAATTGCTGAAAGATGCAATACTGTATACAACCTCCATAATGGTATCTTAGAAAAAGCTTAATAAGTACTGTTTCGACTTGGTTAAATCCATAAACTGTTATAACTTTCACGGCTTGAAAACAAAATTATTTCAATCAAAAAACTTATGAGTAAAGGACTTTCCAAAGAAGATTTAGAACAGGATATTCTGATTGAATACTCCTCCCGGTTTATGCATTATTATGAGAATAATAAAGCCACCGTATATGGAATTGGTATTGCCATAGTTGCTGTAATAGGATTAACTATTGGATATTTCGTGTATTCAAACCAACAGGAATCACGGGCCCAGGAATTATTGGGACATGCAGAACAGGCTTTTATGATGGGAAATTATGAAACAGCACTTTATGGTGATGAAGATGCCTTTACAATTGGATTTGCTCAAATAGCTGATAACTACGGGCGAACTAGTGCCGGTAACCTTGCTCACTATTATGCTGCCGTCTCTGAATTTGAATTGGGGAATTACGAATCAGCTCTCAATTATATCCAAAAGTTTTCAGTTCCTAATGATATTGTAGGAATTACTTCACTTACACTACATGCCATTATACTATCAGAATTGGAAAGGTTCGATGATGCCGCAAGAATGTATGACAGAGCAGCTAATTGGACTTCAAACAGAACCATAATAGCAGAAAATATTCTTGAAGCTGCTTACGCTTATAAAGAAGCCGGCATGAATCGGGAAGCCCTTCAGCGTGTAGAACGAATATTAAATGAGTTTCCGAATAGCAGATATGTAACTCAAGCTCAACGTCTGCATGGTACTTTAACTCAATAGAAAAGAATCTTAGTTCAACTTTAAAAAGCTATGTTGATTTATTTCAGCGTAGCTTTTTTTATGTTTGATAGACAAACTTGTCAGCACCCACCGGAACTGACAGCGTAGTTTTAAAAAGTAAATAATTTCACTCAGATATCAGATTGTGGAACTTATTTACTTATATATGATAGTCCCGCAATGATTTTGTAGATCACGGAGATCCTAACTTCCCATCCACTGCCGACATATTATACAATTGGGAATTCCAGTGGGTTATTTTTACTCCCTGGAAATTTCTGTTGTATAATTTACAGTTGGGTTTATAAGCGTAAGAATTTGTTTATATTAGTAATAGCTGATGGTATATTTCTTGAGCTTAGCGTTTTTACAAAATAATTGTAACACATCAACGAGAGAAAACAGGACAATGAAACAACTCAGGAGAGGAATGATTATAGCAGTGCTGCTGATTACAGTAAGCCTGCTTTATATTACCGGTTGCAACGCACCGACCGATTCTACAGGTGAATCATACAATCTTTATCACGGGCTGGAACAGATAGAGGATGCCGCCCCCAGCGGCACGTTTCATCAGGGGGAAGCCGTAGGGCGCGATGGGTGGTTTGAATTTACCCTCGTTAATGTGGAGTCTGAGAGTATAGCGCCCGGGGTCTATGACGGCTGGTGCATGGAGTGGAACAAGCCCATCGCTCAACAGGGAGACACACACGAGAACCTGCAATTGTACTCTACCTATGGGCAGCAAAGATGGAAACCACTTAACTACTTTCTGAACATCAAAGATGAACTGAAGGCCGAAGATCCTTCACTTACCTTTCGTGACTTTCAAGCAATAATCTGGATGATATCAGAAGGCCCGGAATTTAACCTGAATACCCTGTCTAATGATGATATCCCTACCCGCCTGATGAACAACGGCGAGCCGCGTTTCGACAAGCAAAAAGTGCAGAATATTGCTGTAGATATCAATTCTGATGCGGATTCTTTTGAATACGGCCCAGATACTATTTATGCCATGTTCATGAAAACCGGGGATGACGAACAGGACGTAATGGTGCCGGTGGTGC
>JBGTFX010000153.1:0-15635 GCA_041747055.1 Balneolaceae bacterium | reverse complement strand
ATCCGTACTTCTGTCCGTGGGTTATTTCATCTAAAATATCCTTTGGATTATTATTCTCATCAACAACCACTACAGTAGGCTTGTGTTTTGCAGCTTCTTCGGGTTCCATTTGAGCGTAGGCCATTACAATCACGCGATCATCCACCTGAGTTAATCTTGCGGCGGCGCCATTCATGCAGCAGATACGACTTCCTCTCTCTCCGGGAATGGTATACGTTTCGAGCCGTGAACCATTAGTAATATTTACAACCTGTACTTTTTCGTATGGCAGCAAATTTGCCAGTTCTAGCAGTTCTTCATCAATGGTAATACTGCCTTCGTACATCAAATTCGCCTCGGTTACGCGCATTTGATGAAGCTTCGATTTAAAGATGGAAAGTTTCATAACTCTATGGCTTACAATTCAATCAAAATATTATCAATTAAGCGGGTTTCCCCAAGGTAGACGGCTCCGGCTATAATGTACTCGTTGTTTTTTATTAACGCAGTAACCGGTTGCAACGTTTTTTTATCATACAGATTAAGATAATCAATTTTCAATCCTTTTGCCTCAAGCTCGCTTTTTTGATGCTCTAAAAGCAATTTCGGGACATCTACACCCGATCGTACCTGAGACTCAATATACTGCAGGGCTCGATACAAACTTGGCGCAATTACACGCTCTTCTTCATCCAGATAGGTATTTCTGCTGCTCAGTGCCAGGCCATCATTTGCCCGCACAATCGGCGCGGTTAAAATGTCAACCTCATGGTTAAACTCGCGTACCATCTGCTTGATGATTTGAACCTGCTGAATATCTTTTTGTCCAAATACCGCTACATCCGGCTTAATAATATTGAAGAGTTTGTTTACAATCATCAAAATCCCCTCAAAAAAACCGGGACGGCTGCCACCGCACATGTGGTTATTCAGTTCATTAACTGAAATTGTAAGATAATTTTTTTCATTATAGACCTCGTTACGATCCGGAACAAAAATGATACTTACTCCTTCTTTTTCACAATCTTCAATATCAGATTCAACCTGACGCGGATAGCTATCGTAATCCTCATTGGGGCCAAACTGAGTGGGATTCACAAAAATGGAAACCACTACCTCATCAGCATTCTCCCGGGCATGTTGAATAAGCGATAGGTGTCCCGCATGGAGAGCACCCATAGTTGGAACAAAGCCGATCGTTTTGCCGGAACGTTTCAACTTTTGAATTTCATCCCGTACACTTGTAATCGTCTTGCAGACGATGGTAGTACGCTCCGTTGCCATTTTATTGTTACTCATCGTAATCATAGAAAAAAAGAAGCGACACAGTTCAGTTGTGCCGCTTTCAAATTAAAAAGAGAGGCTGCTAGATCGCCCGATTCGGGTCAAAATCTTCTAAAAGTTGTTTAACACGAGTTGTAAATGCACCACCGTGAGCACCATCAATAATTCTGTGATCGTAACTCATAGAGAGGTACATCATTTGGCGAATGGCAATTACATCACCCTGCTCAGTTTCGCGAACAACCGGTTTTTTCTCAATCACGCCGGTTCCAAGTATGGCTACCTGCGGCTGATTGATAATCGGTGTTCCCATCAGGTTACCCACGCTTCCATAATTTGTAAGCGTTATGGTTCCACCAACCAAATCGTCCGGACTCAACTCTTTATTTCGTGCTTTGTAGGCAAGATCGTTCACAGCCTTTGCAATTCCCGCAAGATTTTTATCCTGCGCCTGTTTAATCACAGGAACAATCAACCCGCCTTTACCGCCTTCGCCAAGAGCTACAGCCAGGCCAAAATTAATATCTTTCTTTAAGAGAATATTTTCTCCGTCAATAGAGCAGTTAATCAGTGGATATTCACCAATTGCAGTAATAAACGCCTCAATAAAAATTGGCGTAAATGTCAGCTTAATGCCTGTTTGCTCCTGAAATTTGTTCTTATTGGCGTTTCTCCACTTCACAATATTGGTTACATCCACTTCACTGAAAGTAGTTACGTGAGCAGATGTCTGCTTGGATCGAACCATATGCTCGGCAATCATCTTGCGCATGCGGTCCATTTTTACAATCTCAACATTTTCATGCGGTCGCTTCACGTTCAATTCGCCGGCAGAAATCTTCCCGGTACTTCCACCACTTTCCTGCGGTTGAGATGCAGGCTGTGACGTTGGCTTTTGCAATCCGCTGCTTTTTTTCGCTGCGGGTGCTGAAACTTTTCCGGATTTTTTGTCTTCTACATAAGCCAGTACATCCTTTTTAGAAACGCGTCCGCCCTGACCACTCCCATCAATACTCTCCAATTCTTCCTGAGAAATTCCCTCCTCTTTGGCAATCGATCGAACAAGCGGGGAGAAAAATCGACCGTCGCTTCCCATTCGCTGCGGCTCACTTCCTGAAGATTCAACAGCAGCTTTTTGCGGCTCTTTTGTTTCCGCTCCATTTGTCGAAGCCTGAGCTTTTTCTTCCTTCTTTGGCACTTCTTTTTTTGGCGCCGGTGCTGATCCACTTGCTGCTTTCCCTGTGGCAATAATCGCTATCGGCTGACCCACTTCAATCGTCTCGTCGGCCTGCACTAAAATTTCTACAAGAACCCCGGCTTCGGGTGATGGCACTTCCGTATCCACCTTATCTGTGGCAATTTCCAAAAGCGTTTCATCTACCTCAACAGTATCCCCAACTTTTTTCGCCCACTCTATAACGGTTCCTTCCATTACCGACTCACCCATTTGAGGCATCACCACCTCAATTCGTTCGCCTTCATCATCTCCACCACTTGATACTTCAACAGGCTCTGCTTCAACTTCTCCATCGGCAGGTGCTTCCTCAACTGCTGCTTCTTCCTGCGGCACATCCTCTGCTTCAACTTTATCACCGCCGGATGTATTTACCGTGGCATCTTTATCAGTGTCGATAATGGCAATTGGCTGGCCTACTTCAATCGTCTCATCAGCCTGCACTAAAATTTCTACAAGAACCCCTGCTTCGGGTGATGGCACTTCCGTATCCACCTTGTCTGTGGCAATTTCCAAAAGCGTTTCGTCTACCTCAACAGTATCCCCAACTTTTTTCGCCCACTCAATGACTGTTCCTTCCATTACCGATTCGCCCATCTGGGGCATCAACACTTCAACCTTTGCCATGGTATTCTTTTACTTAAATTTGTTATCAAAAACTTGATTAGACCGTAGTATTGCAATGCCTGAAAGATCAGAATAATCGAAATTAGATCAAAATGAACTACACCCCTAATTACAGCTTCAGGTTCACTAAAACGTAACATTTTTATTTCAGGAGAGATTCTTTGAAAGCGCTTCGGTCAAATCTGCGATCAAATCATCAACGTGCTCAATGCCTACACTCATTCGAATCAGATTATTCGGGGTGATGGATCCTTCGCTTTCCACACTCCGCCGATGCTCCCATGTGCTTTCAACACCACCTAAACTCGTTGCAGGAATTATTAACTGAGAGGCGTTCACAACTTTTAACGCATCGTCTGCCCCGCCCTTCACCTGAAATGAGAGCATTCCGCCAAAACCGATCATCTGTCTTTTAGCGGTTTGATGTCCCTCATGAGATTCTAATCCCGGGTAGAATACCTTCTCAACTATGGAGTGATTCTCCAGAAATTCCGCTAATGCCATAGCATTTTCGTTATGCGCCTTCACCCGATGAGGTAACGTTTTGATGCTTCGAATCATCAGCCAACAATCTGATGGAGAGGGAACTGCGCCACCCATTTTTTGTATCTGCCTGATTTTTTCGAACTGCTCATTTCCCTCTTTAGCGATAATAGCACCTCCAAGGATATCACTGTGCCCGCCCAAATATTTTGTTGATGAGTGCATCACCAGATCAGCCCCAAATTCCAGTGGACGAGTATTTATGGGTGACGGCCAGGTATTATCAACCACCAGCAAACAGTTTTTACGTTTTGCAATTTTTGAAATCGTTTCAATATCGGTAATCAAAAGCAGCGGGTTTGATGGTGTTTCCAGCCATAGCAGTTTCGTATTAGATTTGATGGACTCCTCAACCGTTTTTGGATGGGTCATATCAACCGAATCCACTTCGAGTCCCCATCTTTTCATAAATTGGTTTAAATACACTCGTGTGCCGTGATACAAATCTTCAGGAATCAGCACGTGATCCCCCGGATTGAGTGACTGAAATATCGCCGCCGTTGCCGCCATTCCGGATGAAAATGCAGCACATTGCCCGCCGTTTTCCAAAGCCGCAATTAACGATTCCAATTCCGCACGATTGGGATTTTCATTTCGGGTATATTGATCACCCCGCTTTTTATGGTCGGGATGATGGCGAAACACGGTGCTGCGAATTTCCGGGGAGATCAGCGGATCTTCCGGTTTTAGTTTTTCGTGATTTAAGCCATGTATAGATGTGGTTTCCGGTTTTCGTTTCATAAATTATAAATTAAGCTATTCGTCCGAATCAACAACAGTTAGTTTTTAGGTATTAGAAGTGTACTTATTATTACATCAAAAATAGAGTGGAATTTTTTGCTGTTTTCATTCTCTCATAATTCCCCCATTTATGATATCTATAAGGTTTTAAGTAGATTCTCGAATCCATTCAATAAATGGCACTCAATGAAAACGAAATTATTACAATGGTTAAAAGGGCTGCTAATCGTGATCCTATGGATTTTAGCAGGCGTTCTGATCCTTGCCATCTTTACCGGAACACTTTGGATTACCGAAGGGTCGCTTAGCGGCTATCCCGCACTGATTGTAGCCACTCTTGCAGCCATCATCATTAGCCGTTTTGCTGTCAATAGAAGCTCATCAAACCTTGGAAAAATTTTGCGGCTCACTCCTACCACTATTTTTCTTATGATCGTATTCTGGTCGATAATTCCAATGGCATCTGATGAACTCATTTCATTTCCTGATGATCCCAACTTGGAAATGTGGGATTTGGGGGATGAACGAATGGTATCTATTTCTCATCACCAACCAACTGATGATGCTGATTCGCGTGAAGAAGCCATCATTTTTGTTCATGGCGGGCCGGGAGCGTACGTCCGGGATTTCGACCGCAACTTTGCAGCTTCGTTTTCCAAAGATGGTTATCATGTATTTGTTTACGATCAGGTTGGTGCGGGTCGATCAGGAATTATTGATGTTCAAGACTATTCCCACAGTGGAAATGTGGCTGACCTGCATAAAATCATCCAAAAAATTGATAGGCCGATAATATTAATAGGCCAATCATATGGAGCAGGTCTGATCAGTTCCTATATGGATGTGAACAGAAATGATCATAACGTTCGCAGTATTATCCTAACCGAACCCGGACCACTTCCCGGTGCTTTTCCACAATCTGGACCTTTTTATGATGAGAAAACCACAAGAGCTGAAAATTTTGATGGCCCTGGGATCCTCGAAGCAATTAGCTCCCCTCGTTTTTTATTTGGAATGATACTCCCAATTGGCAATGAATTTATTAGCCAGCAGGAGATGATGAACAGCATAACCCCAGAACTTCAGGCAAAAATAGTAGCCACATCATTCTGTAAAAAGAGTGGAGAAACAATACTTGAGTTTAAAAAACTTCGTGTAAACCCGCTGGCAAGCAGAAATATTCGATCTTCATTTATGGCAGAGAAAACTCCGGACCTTACTAATATTAATATTTCCGTTTTATTGCTCCTCGGTGAATGCAGCTACTTACCGCGTGGTTATGCGATGGATTATTTCGAGGCTAATTCTATAAATCGAAGCCACTGGATTCCCGATGTGGGACATATCATTTGGGGTACCGAAAATGGACAACGATTAACCCGCGAAGCCATCCTAAGTTTTCTTGATGATACCGAATTGCCTCTACCCAATGAACCCGTTTATTAGACAAGATTTGAGTTTATTGAGCAGGGACGGTAAGCAAACTGGAACTAAATACCACCTGACCGCTTGGAGCGGTTTAATGGGTACGCTATGGTTTATCTCCTTGTGGAAAATGAACCGTATAGTAGCTGTTTGATTTGGAGGCGATAAAACGTGTAGGGACACCTCGCCAAGCGAACTACTGCCGTTGCATGCCGATCATTTTGAGGTGGTTGCCGCGTTTGACTCTCCCGTACCACCGTTTTTCGTGCACCATTTGTTCAGTCTGCAAAAGAAACCGGCAACACCTCTACACTTATTCTTCTTCCCGGAGCCGGGCATTTCGAAATGATTGCAACCTTTATGAATCCACTCTTGATACACAAGATTACTATAGAATTAATTATAAAATTGTGAGCCAGAGAACTTATGCTCTTGCTGGAATTGATTTACCCAGCTTAAATAAAATGGATTGAAAATTAATTGAAATTCAATTTTCAAATCAGTCTGTGACTCCGTATTTTTCTCAAACTTTAAAAACAACAGATTGGTGCATACACCACACAAGTTTAGACATACAAAAGAAATTCAGTCCGACGCGGTTCCCGTTGTCGGATTTTTTTTGGCCTGTTCACAAAAATTCTCACCCACTCAGGAGCTAAACAATAGATGAATTCACCCAAGAAAACCCCCTGTATTTTAGCACTCTCCGACGGTACTATTGCGCACGGAAAAGCCGTTGGAAAAATTGGTACAACTGGCGGAGAAATCTGCTTTAATACCAGTATGACCGGATATCAGGAAATATTTACCGACCCAAGTTACTTTGGGCAGCTAATGATGATGACCTATCCTCACATTGGAAATTATGGCACCATGAGTCGGGATGATGAAGCCCGAAAAGTGATGATTTCCGGTTTAATTGTCCGCTCCTTTTCTGATGAATACAGCAACCCAATTGCAGATGGAAGCCTCCAGGAATATCTCGAACGAAACAATGTAGTTGGAATTACCGGTATGGACACCCGAAAACTGGTTCGCCATATTCGTACTAGCGGTGTGATGAATGCTGTCATCAGTTCAGAAATCACCGACGAAAAGGAGCTTATCAAAAAAGCAAAAGAGTGGGACTCCATGGTAGGGCTCGAACTTGCCACTAAGGTGACTCGAAAAGAAGCGCAAACTGTACCGGCTGACGGCCCCTTCAAAATTGCCGCGTTTGATTACGGCATCAAGCAGAATATCATTAATAACTTTGTAGAACGTGGCTGTACGTTGCGCATTTTTCCTGCGGAGGCTGATATCGAAGATGTAAAGAAATGGGACGCTGACGGATATTTTTTCAGCAATGGACCCGGCGATCCTAATGCATCTCTTTCCTATGGACTTCCCATGGTGGAGTATGCAAAATCACAGAACAAGCCTATTTTCGGGATTTGTCTCGGGCATCAACTCATGGCATTATCTGAGGGAATTTCAGTCAGAAAAATGTTTGTGGGTCATCGCGGGGCAAATCAACCCGTACAGAATCTTCAAACGGGACTTGTAGAAATCACCACACAGAATCACGGTTTTGCGGTAGATGAAGAAACCGTTGATGAGTCTAGAGTGGAAATCACCCACATTAACCTGAATGACAAAACCATTGAAGGTTTGAAATTTAAAAATTTCCCGGGAATGTCGGTTCAGTATCACCCCGAAGCATCCCCCGGCCCTCACGATTCTGCTTATTTATTTGATGATTTCCTGGATATGATAAAGGAAGGAAAAGAGGAAAAAGTGTAGATGAGTCCCCCTTTGAAGGGGGAGAGAAACGACGCAGGAGTTTCAGGGGGATGAAACCCGTTGCGCTGACAGGATTTAAAGACAATTTTCAGTCTAAAACTGAAAGATCATCCCCCATAAAAGCAAGCTTTTATACCCCTTCAAAGGGGCATTTATATCAAATTCAAATTGTAAATTAACTCAAGCTCAACATGCCACGTCGCGAAGATATCAGTAAGATTTTAATTATCGGTTCAGGCCCAATTATTATTGGCCAGGCCGCTGAATTTGATTACTCAGGAACTCAGGCATGCCGCTCTTTAAAAGAGGAAGGCTACCAGGTGGTTTTGATCAACTCAAATCCCGCCACTATCATGACGGATCCGATGATGGCCGATGCGATTTACTTAAAACCGCTCACTACCCAATCCATCAAAGAGATTGTAGCCAAAGAGAAGCCGGACGCCGTATTGCCGACAATGGGGGGGCAAACCGCGCTTAATCTCGCCGGAGATCTGCAGAAAGAAGATTTTTGGGAAAAGAACGGGATCCAAATAATTGGTGTGAATATGGATGCAGTGGAAATTACCGAGAATCGACAGGAGTTTAAGGATTTGATGGACTCCATTGGAATTGATCAATGTAAAAGCCGAACAGCCAGTTCACTTTTGGACGCTAAAGAAATTGTAGAAGAACTTGGCGGGTTACCTGTCGTTATTCGCCCATCATTTACGATGGGTGGATCAGGCGGTGGAATAGTATGGCATGAGAGTGAATTTGAACGAAAAGTACTGCGCGGCCTTGAGTTAAGTCCGACTCACCAGGTGCTGATTGAGGAGAGTATTTTTGGGTGGAAAGAGTTTGAACTGGAGCTTCTGCGGGATAAAAACGACAACGTGGTAATTATTTGCTCCATCGAGAATTTTGATCCGATGGGTGTTCACACCGGCGATTCTGTTACCGTTGCTCCCACACAAACACTGACAGACAAACAGTATCAGATTATGCGTGATGCCGCCATTAAAATGATGCGATCCATAGGAGATTTTGCCGGTGGGTGTAATGTTCAATTTGCAATGGAGCCGGGAAGCGATCGGCTGGTTGCTATTGAAATCAACCCGCGCGTAAGTCGCTCATCCGCGCTGGCTTCTAAAGCGACCGGATACCCAATTGCAAATATTGCTACAAAATTAGCTGTAGGATATACTTTGGATGAGCTTCCAAATCCGATCACACAGGTATCATCAGCATGTTTTGAGCCCTCAATTGATTATGTAGTAGTGAAAATTCCACGGTTCAACTTCGATAAATTTTCAGGAGTGGATGAAGAGTTGACCACTCAGATGAAAGCCGTAGGTGAGGTAATGGCGATCGGAAGAAGTTTTCCCGAAGCACTTAACAAAGCGTGGCAGTCTTTGGAAGTCGGCCGGGCGGGATTAGGCGCTGATGGATATGCAGAACCGGATAGAAAAGAGATTCGCGAACGATTAATAAAACCCTACTGGGATCGCTCGCTCCAGATTCGTAATGCCTTTAAAATGGGTGCATCTGTTGAAGAGATTGCCGACATCACAAAAGTGGACCCATGGTTCTTGCAACAGATTCGCTACATGGTGAGTCTCGAAAACAGAACCGAAGGAGAAACACTTGATTCTATTGATAGAGATGAGCTCTTTGAACTCAAACAAGCCGGTTTTTCCGATTTTCAGATTGCATGGCTTTTAAGCAAAAGTGGCACAAAAACTACTGAGAATGATGTTCGAAAAAAACGCCATGAGTTAAAAATGAAGCCAAGTTTTAAACTGGTAGATACATGCGCAGCCGAATTCCCGGCAAAAACTCCATACTACTATTCTTCATACGAATTTGAAAATGAGAGCGAAGTATCAGACAAGAAAAAAGTGATGATTCTTGGTAGCGGACCTAATAGAATCGGTCAGGGAATCGAATTCGATTACTCTTGTGTGCATGCGGTATTGGCTGCACAGGAAATGGGGTACGAAGCTATTATGGTAAACTGCAATCCTGAAACCGTATCAACAGACTTCAATATTGCCGATAAGCTCTATTTTGAGCCGGTTTTCTGGGAACGTGTCTTGGACATATTTGAGCATGAAAAACCTGAGGGCGTGATACTTCAGGTTGGAGGACAAACCGCACTCAAGCTTGGAAAACGATTTGTTGAAGCGGGAATTAAAATTTTCGGAACAGAATTTGATCGCATCGATTTTGCAGAGGATCGTGGTGAGTTCTCAAAGCTTTTAAAGAGGCTTGAAATTCCATTTCCGGAATATGGATTAGCCCGAAAAGCTGATGATGCTATAGCGATTGCCAAACGAATTGGGTACCCGGTATTGATACGACCCAGTTATGTATTGGGCGGGCAGGGAATGAGAATCGCTGTTAAAGAAGACGAATTGCGCCGTTATGTTCAGCGAATTCTGGAAACTCATCCCGAGAATGATTTTCTCATCGATAAGTATCTCGACAAAGCCGTAGAGGTTGATGTGGACTCCGTGTATGATGGCGAACAGCTTCACATTGCAGGCATCATGCAGCACATTGAACCGGCCGGCGTCCACTCCGGTGATTCAACGGCAGTGCTTCCGCCCTACTCTCTTTCTGATGAAGTGTTGGACACTATTCGTACCTATCAAAAGATGATTGCTCATGAGATGCAGATTGTTGGATTTTTAAATGTTCAATACGCTGTTAAAAATGAGAAGGTGTACGTACTTGAAGCCAATCCAAGAACTACCCGAACCATTCCATTTCTGGCAAAAGCTACTCAACTTCCCGAGGCGAAAATCGGTGTAAAAGTAATGTTGGGCGCAAAACTGAAGGAGTTTGATCTTGTCTCAAAACTGAAAAACTGGGCTATAAAAGAGCCGGTGTTTCCGTTTGATAAATTCCCGGAAGTAAAGAAAGAGCTCGGCCCTGAAATGAAATCAACGGGTGAGAGTATCTATTTTATGGATAATTTTGATGATGAACGATTCCGTAAGCCGTATGAGTTTAAGAATTTATATCTAAGCAAATAGGATCGCGGGATTGCAAGATTTTTGGGTTGGGAGTTAGGGGATTTCGCTGATTACGCAGATTTTTAGTACATCATCAACGTATGGTTTCAATACAGCGGCGATACTCCAGACTTGATGAGCCAAAGTTAATTAAGAGGCCTACCTCTATTTTTGCCACTTTGAGGTAGTTTCTGATTTGAATAAAATCGGATTTGTGAATATATGGCCGGGATTTTAATTCAATAATTACTTTGTCTTCAATTACGAAATCAAGTCTTCTCTTTCCAACTAATTTACCTTTGTAACGAACCGGAATTGAAAATTCACGATTAAGGCTAATCCCTTTTTCCTTTAGTTCCAGCTCAAGACAACGCTGATAAATTTTTTCAGGAAAACCCATCCCAAGTTCATTATATACATCAAATGAACATCCGAGAATTACACCTGTCAAGTCACTGTGTTTAAACTTTGATTTACTATAAGCCATAATTTTGGGTTTTACCTATATGAACCCAAAACTCTTAACTCCTTACAAAATTAATCAGCGAAATCTGCGAAATCCCTTAAACATCAACTCGAGAAAGTACCCTTACTCCTGGTCATTTCTCCCCAGGTTTTGTTCCCTTTCAGAAAATCAATAAGGCCCATAAATCTCCACCAGGCATGGATTTGCCGGTATCCCAAATTTTCAACAAAGGCATAAAATATTAAAATCAAAACATCTCGCAGACGATCATAACGACGAAAGGTGAGTTCTTCGAGCATAACCGAAAGCACGGAGAGAATCATCCCAAGTAATACAGCAGCGGTTAAAAACAACAACGCGAATTGAAAATTTATAGCTCCCAAATAAAGTGAAATTCCCAACAGCACGTATCCCGATAATTCAATAATTGGAGACAATAATTCAGCAAATAAATAGAATGGCATAGCAAAAACACCAAGTGAACCGTACTTGGGATTCATCATCATTCCCCGATGCCTCCAAAGGGTATCAGCCAACCCGCGCTGCCATCGGTTTCTTTGTCTGCCCAAAACGCTCCACGATTCCGGTACTTCAGTCCAGCAAACCGGCTCAGGTAAAAAACGAATTCTATATTTAATTCCTTTCTCCCGGAAATATCTGTGCAGGCGAATAACCAACTCCATATCTTCGCCAACGGTATCGTGTAAATAACCACCAACATTTATTACCGCTTTTCGATCAAAAACGCCAAATGCACCTGATATAATTAACAGGCTATCAAAATAATCCCAGCCTGTTCTTCCAAATAAAAAGGATCTCAGATATTCAACAGCCTGGATACGACCGATATGTGTTTTGGGAATATTTACCTTTTCAACTTCTCCGAGCGTAAACGTACACCCATTTGCAACACGAACAACCCCTCCCACTGCCACCGTTGTTGGGTCGGCAACAAATGCCATCAACATCTGCTGTAAAACGGTTGGCTCTAATAGTGTGTCTGAATCTACAGCACAAATCAGGTCTTTTCTGGATACGTTAATTCCTGCATTTAAGGCATCGGCTTTGCGGCCATTTATCTTATCAACAACAAAAAGATTAGAATACATACGATTGCCATAAATTGCCTTTATGGGCTGCGATATGAGTTCTTTAGGTACATGGCGATCAATTTCGTGCAGCTTAAAGTGATCAATTAACTTCTGAAGGGTATTATCTTTACTTCCATCGTTTATGATGATTACTTCGTAGTCAGTAAACTCCAGATTTAGTAAACCACGTGTAGATTCAATAATCGATTCTTCTTCATTAAATGCAGGAGCAAGAATACTAACCGATTTATACAGGCGGGAATCAAATAAACCACTAAGCCTGAATATTTTACTCTCCTTTCGTGATTTTTTGGTTTGTACATAGGAGAAATACATCAAAATTATATAGCTCCCATTTACTACGATGAAATAGCCAAAAATTAAGACATTTATAACATAGAGTATGTCTAAAAGTATTTCCATTCTCCAACTAACTATTTAAACTATTT
This sequence comes from Balneolaceae bacterium, assembly GCA_041747055.1. Classification (GTDB taxonomy): domain Bacteria; phylum Bacteroidota; class Rhodothermia; order Balneolales; family Balneolaceae; genus SW132. The sequence continues at coordinate 3,015 of JBGTFX010000153.1, read as the reverse complement.
ACTTCTCCTATCAAATCATCCCAGTCTGCCTGAATCATTGTTTCGGGTTTCATCGAGGATAATAAAATCCCGGGAAATGATTGGAGTGATTTTGCGGCATAAAATCTTACATAAAAATCCTGATCATACATTGCCCACTTTAGTATAGGTATACTTTCCTCTTTCCCGAACATACCCAAAGCTGTCATAGTGGCCTCGCGTACCTCACGGAATTCGGAATTAGCGTAAACGAGATGCAACCGCTCCAGAATATTTGATTCAGTATCTTCAGAAGCAAAAACCGGCATATAGGTAATTAATGATTCAGCTACTAATGGTTCATCAAGATCTGAGGATAACTGTAAGAATTCATTTACTAAAAATTCTGCACTTTCATGGTAGTTTAGTTCTCCAAGAGTTTTTATAAGCAGTGCGGTCCTTGAGTGTGAATAGATCTTTTCAGAGATAAAACCCATTATTGTTTTTGCTTCACTGGTAAAGTCTCCTCCAGACACATCCTGAAATTCTACAAAGAGATCATTAAGAGCCTGATCAGATAAATTTTCATTTAATAGCTGATTTTTTAAAGCAATTCTTTTTTGTGAGTCATCACCATGAACAATAATGGTCATACAGGATGCATAACTTAAAATCGAGTATTCTTCTGCTGAATATTCGAGGAGGTGTGGAAAAAGTTTACTATCGATAGATTTTAACCGGGAGAGATATAAACATGCTTTCGCTTTCTCAAGCTGTTTTTTTGATTTGAGCTGTCCCATAAAAAACTTTTCAATCACTGGTAATTCCAGCAACAACTGGAGGCGATCGCGTTCTGTACCGCTAATAGATGGAGACAATTCATTAATAATAGAAAGTAAAATCTGATGATCTGTAGATGTGCGAAGTCTTTTTTCCAACTCTTTAAATGCCAGATCTCCGCATGCATATTTCACCACGTATTCGGAAAGCTCTTCTTTAATATTCCTACGTTTTTTTTTGGTGAGATTCATAATCCACCGACTGTAAATAGCTCCTAAAAATACAATTATGCTAACTATTGCAAGTATTAGTACGACAACCAATATGATGGTTTCAGCGTGGCTATTTAAGTAATCGATCAAGAAATCACTGTTTTAACACGCGTTTTAATCTTAAAATAAATTCATCCATTTTAAATGGTTTAGGCATGTATTCCATTGCACCCAATTCAAAACCCCTGGATACATCTTCCGCTCTGCTTTTACTGGTAAGCATAATTACTTTTATAGACGTGGAGTCAAATTCTTTATCGGCTTCGAGATCCTGCAAAATTTCGAATCCTGAAATACCGGGCAGCATCACATCAAGCACAACCAAGTCAGGTTTTTTTTCTTTGATGGTTTTCAATCCCGTAATCCCATCACGTACATGCTCCACCTCATAACCCAAGGCTTTCAATCTGTAGAGAATGAGACGGGCCGTCATTTCTTCATCTTCTATTACAAGAATGTATTTTTTATCCATATCTAAACTTATCCTAAGAACGAAAAGTTTACAAAAATACAATATTCTTCTCTTCCTATTGTGTTATTCTTTGTTTGAACAAAAAAAATTACATGTTAATCGTTTTAATGTAATTCACTGACTGTTCTGCTGTTTATTTGCACATGATATTTGTATTATTTGGCTCTATTTATAAACCCCTATTATGAATAAACAATCCATTATTGTTGCATTCGGAGGCGCATCACCGGAGCATGAAGTTTCAGTTCTTACTGCCATGCAGGCAATCGCTGCTTTAGAAGATTCAATTTATGAAACAGTTCCGCTTTACATTTCTAAATCAGGAATCTGGTATACCGGCGACATTCTTAAAGACTTAAAAAATTACGAGCATTTACAGAAGATAACTCATAAAGCTAAGCAATGTTCATTTGCTCAACAAACAGATGGCAAGCCGGTGTTGCGAATTGCAAAAAAGGGATTTTTTTTATCAGGTAATGATATTCCAATCTATGCAGTATTAACTGCTTTCCACGGATCAAATGGAGAAAATGGTGCATTCCAGGGAGTTTGTGAAACCTTTAATACTCCATACACCGGCAGCGGAGTAATGGCTTCATCAATAGGAATGGATAAAGTGATTACAAAGAAAATCTGCCGTGCAGAACAAATCCCTGTCGTAGATGGAGTGGATTTTTTTGAGCAGGAGTGGATAGCTGATCAGGATACCATCATCCGGAATATTGAGGTAATGGAGTATCCTGTGGTGATAAAACCTGTCCATCTGGGAAGTAGCATTGGCGTAGAAGTGGTAAAAAACAGGGATGATTTAATCCGCGCCATTGAAACAGGTTTCCGGTATGATGCCCAGATTTTGGTAGAAAAAGCCATTGCCCCACTTATCGAAATAAACTGCTCGGTGATGGGAAGCCCTCAATCGTGCGATGTAAGTGTTTGTGAGCGGCCAATAGGACTAAAAGAAATTCTTTCCTTCGAAGATAAATATCAGCGAGAGGGTTCAGCCGCAAAAGGAATGGCCTCGGCAGACCGGGTGATCCCGGCAGATATCGACAAAGAACTTGCAGAAAATATCAGGGAAACCGCAAAAAAAGTGTTTAAAGCTCTTCATGCCGGTGGACTTGCCAGACTCGATTTTCTGGTTCATGCCGAAACGAATGAGTTTTATTTTAATGAAATTAATACGATACCGGGTTCTTTTTCATTCTATCTATGGAAAGAATCCGGCCTAAATTTTAATGACCTGCTAAAAAAGCTCATTGAGAATGCAATTGAGCAGCATCGCCAAAAAAATAGCCGTATTCAGAGTTATGAAACAAACTTACTGAGTCAAAAAGCCGTTAAGGGTATAAAAGGTTTAAAAGGATCTAAATAAATGAATATAATGCACTTACTCCGCCACACTCTTTTTTTAGTATTATTAGTTAGCTTGTCCGCCTGCGGCACATCAGATACAGTCACCGTAGTTGAAGATCGCGCGGGAACCATTTCTCCCGGTGATACCGCAGATGCAGACACAGACGAACAGTTTCAGGA
>JBGTFX010000152.1:0-4700 GCA_041747055.1 Balneolaceae bacterium | reverse complement strand
GCTCTGCCACTGAGCTACCGAGGAATGCGGCGGAAAAAATAAAACCCCTTAAACATCAGGGGTGGATAATGATTTGAATGAAACACCCTGTTCAAATCAGAAGACAAATATAAGATTTTGACTCGCCGTAAGTCAAGTGCTTATCTAAAAAAAATGAAATTTCTTTCATAAAAAAGGCCGCGAATAAGCGACCTTTTAAGTTAAAGTAATAAGGAATAAATACTTACACTTTACCGGTATTTTTCATGTCTTGAATTTCAAGACGGATATCCTGAGAGACTTTTTTTATTTCTTGAAGAGTCTTTCGGGCTCTTGTTCCGGCTGCTTTGTTCTCCTTCTCATAGAACTTGTTCATATCCGGTTCAAGTTCTTCAATTAGTGATTTCATCTGATCAATTCTACTCATATAAAGCTCCTTTGATTAGTTAAGGTTTGTTAAAATACTTCTAAGAGTGCTGAAAGGAAACTATTGAACGATATGCTAAGGGTCAAATTAAAAAAGGCTATTTATTCTCTTTAAAAGGATTTTTTACTCAAGATATGACTGTAGCGTTACTTAAATCGGGATAATTGGAGAAGTTTCCGGCAGTAGTAAGAATGAAATCATAGTTGGCATGGTGAAATTCCGAAGGTACCTGCTTTTCTAGGAAATGAGGATCAGTAGGGGATGTACGAGAGAATGATTCCGGAAGATTCTGTTTAATGATGTCACCTCTTTCAGCTGAAGAAAAGAGTATCACATCATCTATTCTCAACTCTTTTTTTAACGCAAATGCCATGGAGGCAAGTGATATTGGTTTGGGTTGATCACGTTCATCAGAATCAATTAAACTTGAAACCAAAAGGGCTGGGTGATCAGGGAATTTATGGAACTGTTCAACATCAATTTCAATTTCAATGTCTCCATCCGTTTCTTTTAGCAGTGATCGCTGATATCCATTTACTCCAATTGTAGAAACACCCTCATCAGCAAATAAAGCCACCAATCGATGATTTAGATCTTTTATCGCTCTAATAGTAGCCTCTTCCCGCATGATTCCGGTTTGAATCAGTCGCTCTGTATATTTGCTTTCTCCATGAATGATAATCCCTCTTTTTTTATGTTTGGCGACTGATTTTGCAAATGCTGAAAGAAAGAGTCCGTTATCCAGATGTTCGTAATCGAGAACTGCGATATAATCCATTAATTTATTTCTTTAAATTCCCTGTGGTAAATCCGTGCGGTAGTAGTTGAATAATGTTGTGAGTAGATAACGTGGAATCTCCATGGTGAAGTTCCACTTGCTTCCGTGGCATCCACTCGGCCATCACCTGACGACATGCCCCACAGGGACTGCTGAAATCTCCTTTCGGAGCCGAGACTATTATCTTCTCAAACTCTCTGTATCCTGCTGAAATTGCCCTGAAAATGGCTACCCTCTCAGCACAAAGGCCAAGTGCCCAAGAACTCAACTCAACGTTCACACCGGAAATATAACCTTCCTCAACCTCCAAAAGTGCAGCAACAGGGAAATTGGAATGTTGCGTCTTCGATTTTTTTGTGAGTTCTCCTAAAACAGACAATAAATCAGAGGTTGTTGAAAGTAAAGGATCGTAAAGATTTAGGTTCTCAGGGAGTTCTTGTTTATGGATTAAATCAAACTCATCAAGCCAATAGTGGAGGAGTTCCGAAGCGGGCTCCGGTTGATAGATAACTGTGGGTTCATCACCATTTCCAAGGCAACTGCAAACCGCTCCCTGAACCGCAGAAATAGTGAGAGGAAACGAAATATTTTCTACCCGCACACCGGGATAATGAATTCCGCTTTTACCTTCAACTGCACAATACTCAATGGTATTTGAGTATGGACTATAAACGCGCTTTTTTAACGTTTTATCCATTATTCCGAAATTATGCTGTTCATTACTGCATTTGATATTTTTGCTCTTATTTCACTAATTCTTCTCCCAAATTCACGGCTTGGGTATGTTCTGTTTGTCAGTAGAATGATGGCAACATTTTCATCAGGATCAATCCAAATACTTGTACCTGTAAATCCTAAATGACCAAATGTATTTACTCCGGTTAATGTTCCGGCAGAACTAAATCCTTCGCTTTTTCGATCAAAACCATAGCCTCTGTGATTTATGGGAGACTGACGGCTGATAAATGTGTTAATTGTTTCCGGGGACAAATAAGATCTTCCGGCATAAGTACCGCCATTTAATAACATCTGTGAATAGATAGCAAGATCTTTCGCATTAGAGAATAAACCCGCGTGTCCGGCAACTCCGCCCATAAAATAGGCTCTTTCATCATGTGCATAGGCACGAACGGTTCCTCGCTCATAGAGTAAGTCAATTTCTGTTGGGGGAACTCTGTTGCTGATCCATCCTCCCACATTCCGGGGGTTAAAAAATGAAGAACTCATTCCCATTGGATAATACAGCTGGTTTCTTACATACTGATCAATCCGCTGGCCGGTTACTTCTTCAACTACCTCCGCCAACAGGATAAAACCTAAATCGCTGTACACATATTTTTCACCGGGTTTTGCTTCGAGTGGTTCATTTCTAACCGCATGTAAAATTTCTCCCCGGGTTTTCAGTTTATCAACGTACACTTTAAATGCGGGAAGACCCGATGTGTGCAGAAGTAAATGTTGAATGGTAATGTCTTTTTTATCGGGTGTATTAAACTCCCTAATGTATTTGGAGACAGGATCATTAAGCTTAATTTTCTTTTCATCTACAAGTTTCATAATAGAAGTCGTTGTAGAAATTACTTTGGTTAGCGATGCCAAATCATATATGTCGCTGTGCTGTACTTTTTTTGTTTTTGTGTAATCATGATAACCATATCCCTCATTCCAAATCATGGCACCGTCTTTCACCACTCCAACAACTCCACCCGGAAAAACAGAATCATCGATAGCGTGTTGCATTATCATATCGATGTGCAGCAACGAATCCTGACTGACTCCCACAGCTACGGGATCATCAAACCTAAGGGCTGTTTGCTTGAAATCAAGCCCATCCCCAATGTTATACATTCCGGGAATGTTAGCGGGTAATCTTCCGCGAACTTCAGACGCTCCAAATAATGCAGGAACGGTTTGTTTTACCTGGTTAAAATCGGATGACCACGCAAGAATGTGTGAATTTACATTAGGTAAATCCTGAACTACATATGGATTTCCAAAAGCAATCAAAACTGAGGGAGATCGCAAATTTAGTACCTGACGAACGATATCTCTTTGATCTTGTGGCAGCTGTAGGGATTGATGAGATCGCACCATTATAAATGATCCTATAATTACAAGATCAGCTTTTCTCGCCTCTTCAAGTATTTTTTCTTTTTCCTGCCTGCCGGACCGTCTGTCTAATGTATAGTGAGTGACATCGGTATGATATCTTTGAATTTCCCTGGCAAGTGTAGATCCTGTATTTCCACTTCGATCATCCGCAACCGATAAAACAAAAATCTTTGGAAATTTGGAATCTGTCAATGGGAGTATATTGCCATCATTTTTTAGAATGGTAACCGAATTTCGCGCAATTCTATCTGCAATGGCTTGATAATCAGGGGTGTTTAACTGAGTATTTAGTGCATCAATATCCACCCGGCTATGTTCAAAAAGTCCCCGTTCTTTTTTCAGCGTAAGCATTTTTCTAACGGAGCGATTAATTCTCTCTTCAGACAACCTTCCGATTTCTACAGCTTTTTCAACATCTGCAATAGCAGTTAATTCGTCAGGGCTAATCAGCATCATATCTGCTCCGGCAAGCAGAGAAAGTATTACAGCTTCTCCGGGAGAGTAATGATCGGTGATACCGCTCATTTCAAGTCCATCCGTAACTATGAGGCCATCAAATTTAAGGGAGTCTACCAATATTCTGTTTAGGATAGATTCATCCAGAGTGGAGGGGCGGCCAACATTTTCGCTGATATTCGGGTAGGCGATATGAGCACTCATCACACTTCTCAACCCATTATTGATGGTAAATCGAAACGGAACTAATTCAAGCGACTCAAGTCGGTCATAATTATGACTGATTGAGGGAAGTGAAAGGTGGGAATCAGTGTCGGTATCACCATGGCCGGGGAAATGTTTTGCGGGTGCCATTATACCTTCACTTTCAACACCGTCAATAAAAAACTGTCCAAATTTGGAAACGGTTAAAGGATCAGCAGAGTAAGATCGAACATTAATTACGGGATTTCTGGGATTATTGTTTACATCCAAAACGGGTCCGAATATTTGATGAACGCCCAATGCTTTGGCTTCCCGTGCCGTAACTTTACCCGCCAGATAAGCAAGGGATGGATTGCCTGTTGCCGCTACGCCCATAGCAGGGGTGAAACGGGTTGTCCCATTTACACGCATAGCCGCACCAAATTCCATATCCTGTGTTATCCACAGCGGAATAGGCGCAATATCCTGCAGTTCGTTGGTCATAACAGCCTGAGGATAGATTTCTCCTCTCATAAAAATAATTCCACCCACATTATGCTCGGCTACAATTCTTTTTAACCGCTGATGACGAATATTCTTTTCGTTTGTAAATGTACCCCATGCAGGAACTACAAAAAGTTGACCGATTTTTTCCCGAAGGGTCATTGAATCCATCAATGAATCGATATCTACATTAGAGGACAAAACCGTGGTTACCCGGTCAAATCGATCATCCGCAACCGATAAAACAAAAATCTTTGGAAA
>JBGTFX010000151.1:0-4528 GCA_041747055.1 Balneolaceae bacterium | reverse complement strand
TAGTGATGAATTAGAAGGAAGTCGCCGTCGAAATCAGAAAGGTTTACTTCTGCCCGGCCTTCAATCGCTGCAAAACTTCCGCCGGTGTGGAAGAATGTCAGCTCCTCGGTGGCGGTGAGCTCAAGGTGTGTACGTCCGTCTTTCTGCCCTGTGGATGCCTGAACTTCATTTGCGCCTTCAATAGTAAATGCCTCTGCAAGAGCCTGGTCTGCTCCGGTAATGATGCGCCAGGCCCAGGAGCCATCTTCACGGATTTCAGGGGCGGTCTGTTCCCGGAATTCTGCAAGACGTTGTTCCAGCTCTTCGATTTGCTGCCCGAGCCGGTCGATTTCTCCCACTGCCACTCCATGTTTATAAACCAATTTTGTCCCAAGTTCACCGGTATACCATAACATTCCAATGCCTGCAAAAGCCAAAACTATCAACCCGCCGGATACCCATTGTTTCACTTCAAGATCTTTCCACCATGTCCAAAGCCGGAGAGCCGTAAAAATGGAAAAATAGATAAGAGTATTAAGAGCCCAGTCTTCGTGCGTGGTTACCACCGAAATGGCATCGCCTGATATCGCAACTGTATCAACTGCGTTGCGCCCGGAAAAGAAGGAGGCAACTAAGCCAAGAGTTCCAGCTGAATAAAGTGCAATCACAGTATTGTGAAGCCAGCTTTGGTTTTTAAAAAAAAGGCGGATCACATCAAATAATACAGCCACAACCAGCAGGGCAATGGGGAAGTGAACGATAAAAGGATGTATGTTAGGTATCCAGTCCGGAGTCATGATTTTTAGAGATTAGTTATCAGCAGAATACTGGATTATATTTATTGTTTGATGAAAATTACACTGAAAGTTAACATAAATTTTTTTTTTGGTTTGTGAGTGCAGATTATCAAATTCTTGGTAAGAAAGGCTTTTGGGAATCACTGTAAATTAACAAATCACCGGATTTAGATTTCAATACAAGTAAAAATACCTTTCCGCTTTATTCCCTTGCAGAAGATGACCAGTGTATCGCGGTTATTTTCCATTGGTCATTTACTTTTTTTAATACCGCTAATTCCAGTGAAGTCAAATTGATCTGCCGATCGTTAAAATTTCCATGAAGGTGACTTTTGGTGGTAACCCAGGCGGTGTTTTCTTGCATGAAAACCTCTTGGGATTCTGTAGTACGATCCATCGCACTTAAAAATTCCCCGTCTGAATGGAAATGGTGCGACAGGTATTCATCTTTGGTTTCTATGGCACTGCCTTCCAAAATCTGTATCTCATCAGCCAGCAGTTGTGAAGCGTTTTCACTGTCGTTGTCCACAATTGACTGTTTAAAAGCATCAAGAATTTGAATTACCCGTTCCTCTTCATCCACAGCCTGGCTAAAAGCTGCACACAGTGGGAAAAGCATAAGAAGTAAAACTGATAATATTGATTTCATGAAAATTGATTTTGGATTATAACTTTCAACTTTTAATGGCCGAGTGCGATCTGAATGATGATGAAACAAATGGAGACGTTAGGAAAAAAAGTGTTCCCAATCGGCCAGTTTTCAAGATTTTATCTGATCCACGTCCAAATACGAAAGGCTGAAAGCCTGACATAATCCAGCCTATGGCAACGCCATAGGTAACAAGGTGACGAAACACACCTCAGGCTGTAAGCCTGAAATATTACAAATTAAAATCTGAGGGCCATCTGTTTGAGGCTTTCAGCCTTATTTATCCGTCTCTGTTTCCTTCTGGCTCCCTCAGACTTACTAAACAACATTATTAATCGAACTCAGGTTATAAGCCCGAGTCCTCCAAAAAATTAAAATTTGGAGGACTAAATAGTTTTCTACCTTACATTCACACGGATTGATTCGCTGATGGTTTCCCCATCCTCTGTAATGATCTCGATAGATCCCTGCCAGCCGCCATCCATTTCAAAGAATATATCTCCTTCAAGTTGATTGCCGTTTTTGGTAAAACTCACACCTGTGTCCATACGAGGCATCGCTCCCATTTCAAGCATGTGCAGATCAAGCCTTCCGTCATTGAGTTCTACTGTTTCCCCGTTACGGGTTACATGAATTTTCAGGGGAATTTCTCCTTCACGAAATTCTCCACCGGGAGCTAAAATCTCGATCTGATAATCCCCGGATTCTAATGAATATGCCGGCTCTAGTTCGGCGGTTCCACAACCTGTTAACATAAATGCCAACGAAAGTGTGGCTAAAATTGGAAGTAATAATGTTGTTGCTTTCATAACGAGTATTTGGTTTTATTGTTTATTGTTTAGTTTTCTGTTGATTGATAACGTAACCCCGAACTCTTCAAGGGGTCACGAAAATGCACCGTGCCAATCTCGAAGGTTCTCAAAATTATTCTTGGATATTATAAAATGTCTCGGCCGTTTTGGAAGCTCAATTCTCAAGGTTCAAGACAATTTCATTCCTTCCAAAACGGTTCTTTTTTCAATTCATACGTTCTGTAAATCAAATAGATTGATGGTATAATTAACATGGCCAGAATAAGTGCTGTTGCCAGGCCGCCGATAACCGGTGCTGCAATACTTTTCATGGCCGTTGCTCCAACCCCCAGGGCAAACATAACCGGAAGCAGTGCGAATGCATCGGTTGTTACCGTCATCAATACCGGTCTTAAACGCTGAACGGATCCTTCGATAACAGCTTCCTTAAGGTCGGCGAGGCCGGTCATTCTGCCCTCTTCGATTCGCTGATCCACGGCATCATCCAGGTATACGAGCAGAACTACGCCCAGTTCCGCCGCCAGTCCGGCAAGGGCAATCATCCCGACCCAAACGGCAACACTGATATTATAGCCCAGGATCCAGAGCAGCAGGAAGGCACCCACTGTTGCAAATGGCAATGTTCCCAGCACGATCAGGGATCGCGGGATCGACTTAAAGTTCAGGTAGAGCAGAAAAAAGATGATCAGGATCGTTACGGGGATCAGAATTATCAATCGCTGCTGCATGCGCTGCATAAATTGATATTGCCCTACCCATTGCAGTGCAACACCCGGCGGAAGATCAATTTCGCTGTTGATTAATTCCCGGGCTTCCTCCACATAACTGCTCAGGTCCCGTCCCGGGACTACATTTACATTAACGAGATTACGAAGCTGGCCCATATCTGTATCGATCATCGGCGGTCCAACGGTATATTCAATATCCGCAAGCATTCCCAGCGGAATTTGGGCACCTCCGGAAGTAGGCACAAAAATCCGTTTAATTTCATCCAAATCCTGACGCAGCTCTTTTCCATAGCGAACGCTGACCGGGTACCGTTCACGGCCTTCCACGGATTCGGTGATATTCATGCCGCCGATTGCCATTTCAACCATTGTGTTTATATCATTGGTGGATAGGCCATAACGGGCGGCTGCCTCACGCCTTGGCTTTACATCCAGATAATAGCCGCCGGTTGGCCGCTGGGCAACTGCACTTCGGGTGCCCGGTATACCGCGAAGCAATCCTTCTATCTCTATTGCAACGTTTTCGATAGTCTCGAGATCTGGGCCCAGTACATTCAGGGCAATGGGGGCGCGTACGCCGGTAGCCAGCATCTCAAGGCGTGTCTGTATTGGCATCCACCACATATTAGGGAATCCGGGTATCTGCAGCTCCTGATCCATTTCGGTAACGAGTTCGTCCCATGTTATCATCCGCTCCTCGGGCCAGATCCAGCGGAATGGCGGCTTTAGAAAATCTGGCATCCAGCCGGAGTACCAGCGGTGCTGATCCACATTTCTCCATTCGGAGGTATCTTTCAGAATTACAGTGGTCTCAAACATGCCGAGAGGCGCCGGGTCGGTAGCAGTTTGTGCACGTCCCGCCTTTCCTTGTACACTTGCAACCTCAGGAAATGATTTCAGGATCTGACCGGTAATATTGAGCATATATTGTGCTTCAGCAACGGACATACCAGGAGGTGCCGTAGGCATGTAAAGAATGGCACCTTCCTCAAGAGGCGGCATAAATTCCGATCCAAGCTGATTGTAAATCGGGATTGCCGAGAACATGCCAATCACGGCAACAGTAACCACCACCCAGCGATGATCAAGCAAAAAACGGGCAACCGGCTGATAGGCATTATGAAGAAATCGGCTGAGCGGATGATCCTCCTCACTGCGAATTTTACCTTTAATCAGCAGTGCAATTAAAGCCGCCGAAAATGAGATCGACAGGAATGCGGCAATCAGCATTGCAAACGTTTTTGTGAAGGCAAGCGGCTGAAACAGGCGCCCTTCCTGGGCTTCGAGAGCAAAAACAGGCAGAAAGCTGATGGTAATAATCAGCAGTGCAAAAAAGATCGGCCGGCCAACCTGGTTTGTAGCATCAACAATAATTTGATTTCGGTCTTCTTTCCGACCGCCTTTTTCCCACCGGTCGAGTCGTTTGTGGACATTTTCAACCAGCACAACGGCTGCATCAACCATTACACCTATAGATATAATGATACCGGCAATCGACATCACATTAATGGTTATACCAACAAGATGGATCAATATAAATGAGATTAATACCGCAACAGGCAG
>JBGTFX010000150.1:0-2695 GCA_041747055.1 Balneolaceae bacterium | reverse complement strand
CGCCACTGGAAGGAGAAGGCGGGCGAGCGCCAGACCGTCGTCTTCTGCTCGACCGTCGCGCATGCCGATCATGTCGCCGCCGCGTTCTGCGAGGCCGGGATCGCCGCCGCGCTGATCCATGGCGATCTGGCGGCCGAGACCCGCAAGGCGATCCTCGCCGACTACGCGGCGGGCAGCATCCGCGTCGTCGTCAACGTGGCGGTTCTGACCGAGGGCTGGGACCATCCGCCCACTTCCTGCCTAAAGGAACTTATTCCCAGTCAGCAGTTTGAAGTAGCCATACAAGCCGCTATTGGATCAAGGGTAATTTCCCGGGATACAATCAGGGCTTTACGTAAAGATGTAACCGCAAAGTGCTATGGTGGAGACATCAGCCGGAAACGAAAACTGATTGAAAAACAGAAGGCAGGTAAAAAACGGATGAAGCAGGTAGGCACCGTTGAAATACCACAAGAAGCGTTTTTGGCCGTTTTATCCATGGACGATATAGACTAAAAAAATGATGCAAAAGAAATCCCTTTTACTGCTCTTATTCACTCTACTATTTACTATAACTGCTCACGCTCAATTCGAAGATCCCGATATTCAAAAAGTGGATCGTACCGAACGAAGTGAATTTCAAAGTAAATTCGCAGACATCAACTGGACCGGTCAGGGCTTATACAACCCAACTACTATAGATCGTATTCCAACTATTGAGCTTCGCTCTCGATTGCAGGCCGTTTATGGTGATCCTACCCAAGGAATTGGCGATTTGATCAACAGAAACGACTATCGCCCCGGAAAAGCCGTGCAGTTTGAATACTGGTTTATTATTGATGGGGAAATCCCGATGATGGTTCTCGATTTAGACGGACCATTTGAAGATGGACTTGTTTATGTTGGCGCGAGCAGATACATCGATTTAATGCCGCAAATTAAGCGTACATTTACCCGCGACTTAATGCAAATTGGCAGTGATATGAAGTCTTTTCGTGACTATTTTTATTCACCCGAACGAGATCAATGGTATTTGGTAGAGTATGCAAATGGTGAATTTAAACACGAACCGATTGATCGACCCCGTTCCTTTAACTAACCTGATAATAATCTACGTTGAGTAAAAAAAAGAGTTTTTCGGACAAACTACGATTTTGGGATAACGACCCTGAAAAAACAAAAGTTGAAGAAAACCATGCAAAACACTGGGCTCGCGAATGGGTTGATGCATTAGTGTGGGCTGCAATTGCGGCAATAATATTACGCACGTTTTTCTTTGGAGCCTACCGTATTCCAACTCCTTCTATGGAGAAAACACTGTTGACCGGTGATTTTCTGATTGTTACCAAATTAGCGTACGGCCCCCGAAGTCCAATGACGATATCTATTCCGTTCACTGATATTTATGTGCCCGGTGTTAATTTGCCCTGGTTTAGATTTCCGGGGTACACGGAAATAGAGCGGGACGATATTTTCGTCTTCAATTACCCAATTGATCGCGGCCCTGTTTCCATGAAAACTAATTATATCAAGCGCGCTGTAGGGATGCCGGGAGATCGACTGCGAATTGACAACAAGGTACTTTATGTGAATGATGAAGTGTCAAAAGAGTACAATACAGTCATGCAGAATTATAGAGTACAGGTTCGTGAACGGATTCGTTTAAGTCCAACAAAAGTGCGGGACGCAGGAGCTTCTATTGTGCAGACAGGGAACGGAACTCATATTATAAACATGACTCAGGATGTTGCGGATGAAATAGAGTCTTGGGGTGAAATAGATTCTGTAGAGCCATTTGTGCTGCCCGATGATTTCAATACATTTGGCCGGCGCAATTTCAATTTCTCTGAGGAATTCACCAATCACGATAATATGCCGGAATTTACAGTTCCATACCAAGGGCAGGAAGTGACGCTTACGGATGAAAACTGGAATATTTATCAGGATATTTTACAGCGATATGAAAGAAATGATGTCCAAAAAGATGGTGATAATTTCATCATTAATGGGGAGGAGACCACTCAATACACCATAAAGCAGGATTACTATTTTGCAATGGGTGATAATCGTGATGATAGTGAAGACAGCCGCTATTGGGGCTTTATCCCGAATGATCACGTGATAGGAAAAGCAAGCCTGATATACTTCTCTTGGGATGGCGAAAGATGGCTTCCAAGGTTTGACAGGATTTTTAATTTGATTCATTAGCGGCATCCTTTTACATGAGATAGCCCAAGTATCCACTTGTGCTCCTTGCCACTACGGTTTTAGCAAAGGGTAAGTCATCCACTGTAAAGGCAATTCATGAATTGCCCTTACAGTGAATCTAAGCCTTAGCCAGGCTTTTTCCTTTCTCCTGGCCTTCGCGGATGGCAAGCTGTCCACACCCGGCATCGATGTCATCACCCCGGCTTCGGCGGACGGTGGCCGTTACACGTTGATTGGTGAGAACCTTCATGAACTGGTTAAGCTTCTCTTCGCGGGCTCTTTTTAGTGCCACGCCTGCAACATCGTTATACATGATGATATTTACTTTTGATGGAACCCATCGCGCAATTGAAGACAGTCTTTTTGCGTCTAAAGCAGAGTCGTTAAAATCATCAAAAAGTAGATATTCGTAGGTGAGCGGGTTATCCGTTTTCTCGTGATAGTATTTTACTGCTTCCCGAAGCTTTTCCAGGTTCAGGCTGCTGTTAATCGGCATAATCTCATTTCG
>JBGTFX010000149.1:0-20630 GCA_041747055.1 Balneolaceae bacterium | reverse complement strand
GCAAATCCACCTAAAATTCTGTCCATCACAAACTGTACAGATGTTCCTGCAGCACCGGAACCATAGGCACTTATAATAAATGCAAGAGCAGTAACAATCATTACCGGTTTACGTCCGTATTTATCAGCAAGAGTTCCTGCGAAAAAAGCACCTACAGCACAACCCAATAGCATTGAGGCGACATTAAAGCCTGTCCCAACTGCGTCAGAATCGAACGCTAACTGAAGAGCACCCACTGTACCGTTAATCACACCACTATCAAACCCAAAAAGAAAACCACCAATTGCAGCAATTGTGGAAAGAAAAAGTACCCTTCCCAAATTATCCACACTTTTTAATTCATTAATACCCGATTTATCTATTCCCATTTAATTCATTTATTTGGTTAGAACGTTGATATCGAATTGTTTAGAGCTTACCCGCAGAGGACAAACTAAAAAGCCCTTTCCCCTACTGCACCACATAGTAACATTTTTTTTCGATTCTCACATATTTGCATGAACATTATTGTACTATCCGGGATTAAATCAAAAAGAATATCAAAAAAATGACTTATTTGTTATGGTTGTAGGGGTTTAGACATTTGATACTGTCAGGCTTATACTAAAGAAATTTAAAAATGTGCTATGTTTAAACAGTTTGTGAAATCATCAAAGCTCGGGTTCTATCTTGGTATTTTATTTTTTCTCATTATTCTTTTCTTTCCCGCGCCTGAAGGGCTTTCTGATTCTGCCTGGAAAACAGCTGCCGTTGCGATATTAATGGCCACCTGGTGGATTGGTGAAGCGATTCCCATTTATGTCACAGCTCTTGTTCCCATAGTTCTTTTTCCAATTTTGGGTATTGCCTCTATTGGGGATACAACGGCTCCCTATGCAAACCCCCTTATTTTTCTGTTTATGGGTGGATTTATTATTGCCATAGCCATGCAGAACTGGAACCTGCACAAACGGATTGCACTCAGGATTGTTAATTTTGTTGGAGTAAAGCCATCATCCATTATTATAGGATTTATCATAGCATCCGCATTTTTAAGTATGTGGGTCAGCAATACAGCCACCGCTCTTATGATGCTGCCGATCGCGATTTCAGTCCTAAAATTTGTAGAAAAGAAGAGCGACGGTACAACCGCGCCGGTAACAAACTTCGAAATCGTTTTGGTACTTGCCATTGCCTACGCCTGTAATATCGGTGGAATTGCTACTTTAATCGGCACACCTCCCAACGCGCTTTTAGCGGGATATTTACTTGAAAGTTATAACGTTGAAATTAGCTTTGTTAAATGGATGATGGTTGGAGTTCCCCTGGTTTTGGTCATGTTACCTATCATGTACATTTTGCTCAGTAAATTCATCTATCCAATTACATTAAAAGAGCTGCCGGGCGGGAAAAATGTCATCAGCAATCAATTAAGAGCTCTTGGGGAAATCTCAACATCAGAAACAAGAGTTGCTATAGTATTTACTTGCACAGCCATGTTCTGGATATTCCGTCCACTTCTTGAAGGAGTATTGCCGGGATTATCTGATGCCGGAATTGCCATTTCTGCCGGGGTAGTTCTCTTTTTGATCCCCAGCGGTGAAAAACCCGGCGAAAAGCTGATTATTTGGGAAGATATGAAAGAACTCCCATGGGGAATCCTCATTCTCTTTGGAGGCGGCTTGAGCTTAGCTATGGCAATCACCACCTCCGGTTTAGCCACATCCATTGGTCAGGCCGTTAGCGGACTCGAAGCATTGCCCCTGCTGTTGTTGATTTTAATTGTAATCCTGATTGTGGTATTCCTCACTGAGATTACCAGTAACACCGCGACGGCCGCGGCATTTTTACCTATTCTGGCATCCGTAGCCATTGGAATTGGACAGGATCCTATGCTCTTTATCCTTCCGGCAGCTATTGCCGCAAGTTGTGCCTTTATGCTTCCGGTTGCCACTCCTCCCAATGCTATAATTTACGGGAGTGGAAAAGTGACCATTCCACAGATGGCAAAAGCGGGGGTATGGCTAAATATCATTGTCTCAGTATTACTAACACTCGCAAGCTATACGCTCTTCGCATATGTGTTCGGTATTGAACCGGGCGTAATTCCGGAGTGGGTTAATTAAAAGAGACAAAAACCATTGTTCTTAATTACTATTATTGCCCTGCTTCTACTCGGTTCAGCCGGTAAAGCAGATACAGACCCCGTTTATACTCTACAGCGAATATCATCCCCCATTGTTCTTGATGGTTTTCCGAATGAACCGGCCTGGCAGGATATTGATCCTTTTCCACTTACCATGTACCAGCCTATTCATCGCGGGCAGATGACCCAATTCTCCGAAATTAAGGTTGCGTACGATGATGAGTTCATCTATGTGGCAGGATCACTGTACGATTCCGAGCCGGAAAAGATGGTCATCAATACCATGTATCGCGACCGTTACAGTGGAGATGAAACCTTTGCCATTATACTCGATTCCTTTAACGACAGTGAAAATGCCCGCTGGTTTTTTGTCACTCCAACCGGCGTACGTGTGGATCAACTGGTTTCAAAAGATTCAGAGGGTGATGGGTCTGTAAATCGAAACTGGACAACTCATTGGGACACTGAAACTCAAGTTACCGATGAAGGATGGTTCGTGGAAATGAGAATTCCATTTTCCAGCCTCGGGTTTCAGGAAGTGAATGATGAAGTAATAATGGGATTGATTACCTACCGATTTATCTCCCGAAATAATGAGCGACATATCTTTCCCGATATATCTCCAAATTGGTCAAGGGGATTTACCAAACCATCACAGGCGCAAAAAATCAGGCTGACCGGAGTGGAGTATAAACGTCCGCTCTACATCACCCCGTATATTTTGGGCGGATTTGAAAAGCAAAATCTGCTTGATTCTAATACCCTCATCTATTCAGATCAAACAGATTATATCACAGAACTCGGACTCGATATAAAATACCCGGTAACAAGCAACATCAACCTGGACATCACGGTTAATACCGATTTTGCACAGGTAGAAGCCGATGAGGCGCAAGTAAACCTATCACGCTCTCCACTCTTTTTTCCTGAAAAGAGGCAGTTTTTCCAGGAGCGATCCGGCATTTTTGATTTTAACCTGGGTGGAAATAATACACTTTTCTATAGCCGGAGAATTGGCCTTCAGGCGGGTCAGCCGCTTCGAATTTTCGGCGGTGCACGAATTGCAGGAAGTTCAGGTAAATGGGAAGTGGGAGCACTTAATATGCAAACGGAGGCCGTTTCTGAGCTGAACACTCCATCCGAAAATTTTGGGGTTTACCGGCTGCGTCGTGGTATCATCAACACAAATTCCTTTTTAGGCGGAATGCTTACTACAAGACTGGGAATGGATGGGTCGTACAACATAGGTGCCGGAACGGATTTTCTGTACAACTATTCCGGAAATCACTTTCTCGACTTTAAATACGCCGCAACGTTTGATGATCGATTCACAGAAAACGCCGACCTTTTCTCTAACTCAATTATTCGATTATTTTTGCAAAAACGGACATCAAACGGGGTTTTCTATCGATTAACATTAAAACGAGCCGGAGAAAACTACGTGCCGGCAATGGGTTTTGAGTCTCGGTTTGATTATACAATGCTCGATGCACGTCTCTCTTACGGACACTTTACTTCGGATGAATCTTCTCTTAGAACTGTTACCCCCACGGCCCGTTATTTTGTTACGCTTCGCAATAGTGATAACAGTGTAGAATCTATGCTGATAGAGAATGATTGGAACCTCAGCTTTAAACATGGTGCGAACCTGAGTTTTGCCGCCAACTGGTGGTATGAAGATCTTCGAAGGCCACTATTTTTTAGCAGTGATACATTTGTGGAACCGGGAAGTTATGCATTCTACGGTGTTCGCTTTAACTACAGAATGAATAATGCGAACCGTTTACGTACCGATCTTTCCGGTGGAATAAACACCTTTTATGATGGTAGTCAGATTTCGTTCGGCATCTCCCCTACGTGGAACCAATCACGATACTTTGAGCTAAGTGGCGGCGTGGACTTTAACCTGATTGATTTCCCCGATCGGGATCAGCGGGAATTCCTGAACATCTTTAGACTGCGCTCTCTCATTGCGCTGAACAACCAGGTATCTCTGCAGCTGCTCTCGCAATACAATTATCTAAACAGGAAGATCGGCACCAATGCCCGTTTCCGATACAATTTCAGAGAAGGAAGCGACTTTTGGATTCTTTACAGCGAAGTCTCCAACACCCACCTCAATCGCTCTATCCCCGTCATGCCCCGGTTCGATAACCGCGTGATTCTGGCGAAGTATACGTATACGTTTTTGTAGAGTGACTTGAGAACTCTTTTAGAAGTCATCGCGGACTCCGATCCGTGATCTCAGGGGATAAATGTAGAACGAAGTTTGTACTCTTTGCATAACTGTGAGACCCCGCATCAAGTGCGGGGTGACGTTGTTTAGGGCTCAATATTCATATCAAGCTCATCAGTCATTGCGGACTCCGATCCGCAATCTCCTCGTCAAGCAAAGTAATAAAAAAACTGTAAGGAATCGCCCAAAAAAGATTCATACAGATATGAAGAAGGGATATGTTTACATAATGACAAATAAAAATCACAGCGTATTTTATACAGGTGTGACTTCTGTTTTATCCAAGAGAATATATGAACATAAAACTGGAGAGGGTTCTTCTTTTACCAAAAAATATAATCTCAATAAGTTTGTTTGGTTTGATGAATACCCCACAATCAGAGATGCAATTGAAGCAGAAAAGAGAATAAAAAAATGGCGTAGACAGTGGAAGGTGGAGATGATTGAGGAATTCAATCCCGGATATAAGGATCTGTATGATGAAATTCGTTGATAGCTCGTCACTGAACATACATCAAGAGACCCCGCATCAAGTGCGGGGTGACTCGTTGCTGGGTTTCAGAATTCAAAACAGGTTTAACAGTCATCGCGGGCTCCGATCCGTGATCTCAGGGGATAAATGTAGAACGAAGTTTGTACTCTTTGCATAATTGTGAGACCCCGCATCAAGTGCGGGGTGACGAATCTGCGTGGATATTAAATCAACACAACAAAAAAAGACACCACATAAAATGCAGTGCCTTTTGAGGTCCAATTCTAAAATGTTTTAAAACTTATCTAACGCAGCTCATTCCGCTTGTGTTTGATCGGTTGTTGAGTCGGTCAATGGTGTAAGGAACGTTAAATGCGTGGGTCCAGCCGAAGATTCGTTGGCCGTTTGAGAATGTCCAGATGGGATTTCTTCCTCTAAATGATGGCCCTTCTCCGGCAGATGGCAGGTTGCTCGCCTCTTCGAGTGCATCCCGCAAATCTCCCTGGGTGTAATCACTAAAGGAACCTTCCAATTCATCAACAAGCAAGTGACTTGAGCGCTCACATGCTTCCATGAGGAATTTTTCCTCGCCGGTTAAATCGTATCCAACCAACAGCGGGTGAATACTGGACAGGAACGATTCCATATCGTGATCCAGCGGGCCAACATTGTAAAGGCTGTGCGCATTATCAATCAGCGCCTGTCTTACTTCAGGGTCATCAAACATCTGTTGATATTTACTTAATCCGTGAGAGATATAATTTTGAGAATAGCCGTATCGATCGATGGCAATTCGTCCACCCTGCGTACGCTGCAGATCAAGCATCTGACGCACTCGAACATTCAGCTCATCAAGATACTCCTGATCCTTGGTAGCATCATAGAGTTCCGACAAACTCCAGACCGATAGATATAGTCTTCGACCGGTTAACGCATGGCCGCCAAAATCGCGTCGCACATAAAAATCACCGGTTAATCTGGCCACGTCTAATCCTCGGTGGTATCCATCCAAATAATACGATGCCAGCCAGCCTTGAACCCAAACGTGCGCAGAAAGTATAGATGTGTATTGCTGCATAGAGTGGCGTCGGCCAATCCCCACATACGGCGAAATTTCATCCTGAGCTTGAGAGTCATTCCAGTCCAGGCTTCGGTTGCTGTCACCACGGTACCAGTTCGGTCGTGGCCAGTGAGTGTTATCTACATCCATACTATGACGACTCATCGCAGTTGCCATGTTGTAATAGTCTGCATCCCCGCTACGCATAAAGTTGAGCCACCACTGGTAATCCATTGCAGGCTCATTATTTGCCCACTGAAACCAGTTGTAGTTAAAGAAGTAATTTTTCACATCACCATAGTCGAACATTCCGTACCATGGCTCCCAATTTTGGTTGAATAGCATCCACTGCAGCTTGTACTGAATACTTCGCTCCAGATCCTGATATTCGTGATCGGTACCCGCAAAAGAACCATACACATCCGAATTGCTGTACCATTCTGCACCCGCGTGAGCTACAGGTGGGTTTAGTACATGTTGTGCAGTTCGTCGAATAGATTCGGCAGTTTCGTTGCCATCATGAAAGTTCAATATCACTTCTGATGTTTTGGTAATTCCCCGGGCAAAGTTACCCACCATTCCGGCTTCGTTAACTGTAGTTGCCCTTTGGAAACTCATCGGCTCTTCATTAGGTGACCATGTGTAGGCGTGCATCTGATTTTTCTCCAAATCCACTTCTAATTCATTTGGATACTCTTCTATCATATTTCTGATGGCGATGCTTACGCCCCATTTTTCATCAGAAAGTGAGATCCATCCCTCGGCTTTTTCTGATTCTTTCAGTACTTCATGACCTTCAATCTTTGCAGAGAATCCACCCATTCGTTCGTCCTTATCAGACGTTGCATACGGAGGCACGCGGGTTGGGTCAGGTCCTGTTTGAAACAGTGAAATTTTATCCAATCCACTTGCTGTTTGCTCAAAGTAATCGGTTTCGCCTTCTTCCCACCATCGGCCATTAACCATTGCGGTTTTAAATGTTTTCTCGCCATCGATGTGATACTGAAGTCCAAATCCCATGCTTGCAATTCGATCTTTAGGGATAAGTAAACCCTTGTCCTGAGACCTTGCATCTTCGTCAATTATTAACTCAGTTTGCGTTGCCACGTCCGCATGCTGACGCCCATTCAAAGGCTCACTTTTATCCGGAATTCCTGTATAGGTGATGGTATGCAAAACCTTTACGTATGATTTTCCTGCATATGCGTGGATATAGGTAACAAACGGAGAATTTTCGTGATCATCCCGATCGTACTCATACTCCCCTTCAACCCGCAAAATAGCGTGCATAGGACCGGAACCTCTTTCAATAAAGTGCTGATGAACCACGGCGCGGGATGTATCAACCCCGGCGTCATCGAGCAGATCGAGGAACGTACCCCGTGATCGAATTCCGGATGCAATCAGATGTTCATCACTAAACCCGTCCATATCTCTGTTATACTGAACGCGATCAATAAATCCTGATCCGCCTTTATCAACCCGTAAAAACAGAGGCCCGGTATTAATTTCGGCAAAACCGTTAGAGCGTTGATTGTTTTTAAACACAATCGGGCTTTCAGTAAATACTGACTGACGAACATTTTCGCCATACTCTACATGATATTCTTCGGATTCATCCGCAAAAAAGAACACCCAAAGCCATTTTATACTTCCGTCAGCCGGTTCCCAGGTCGTAACGCTTGTTTTTTGTGATGGAATTTCCCGGCCTGATGCATTCATCACCCGAACATGATCAGGTGAGTAGAGCTCTCCTTTTGGAAAAGGAATTCCAAATTTAACGGGTGCACCCGATTCGGTATTTTGCACCGTAATGGTTACGCTATTTTCGGCTTGATTGGAGCAGCCCGGTAATCCAAGTGAAAATAGTAATAAGGAAAGTAAGAGCAGTTTTTTCATCTTTCGGTATTATTCACATTCATATGGTTAAAACAAAGTGCAGATGCTCCAAGAACAGCTATATGATCTGTATTAGAAACAGTTATTTCCACATTTTTCAAAGAGTTTGAATAACCAAAACTCTTAAGTTCTCTTTCGAATCGTTTCCTAAAAAGCGGAAAGGTTTTACTGACTGATCCCCCTATAATTATTGATTCCGGATCGTATGTATAAAGTACAATTTTGATGGCTTCAGCTACATGTCCACCAAATTCATTAAACAGTTTTTTTGATGCGGGATCATCATTCATTGCTTTCTCGTAAATCTCTTCTCCCCTCACTCCTACAAGACGGGAGAAAAATTGTCCGCTGCAATAATGTTCCAAAATGGATTGTTTGTAAGGGATCATGCCAAATTCTCCGGCACCACAATTTCTTCCTTCATAAATCTTACCGCCAATAATTATACCGGCCGCAAAACCGGTTCCCATTATCAGTCCCACCATATTTTCTTTTCCCTGTCCATCTCCATACATCCACTCGCCCAGGGCAAAACAGTTGGCATCATTATTCAGGTATACATCCTTTCCGGTTTTTTCCTCAAGAAGATCTTTTAAATGCACTTTTTCCCAACCGGGAATATTTTGCACATCATAAACAATTCCTTCTTCGGAGTCGACAACACTTGGAACACCAATTCCTATTTTTGTTGCGCCGTTATCGACGTCCTCAATCATTTCAGTCATAACATTTAGCACTGACATCACTGATTTATCATCCGGCAGAGTACGATTTCTAATTTCTGTTAATAATCCATTTTCAACTAATCCAACCCGTAGATTTGTTGCACCGAGATCAATTCCAATTACAGGCATGTTATTTGTCATGTTAACTGATTTCCCTGAAAAGAGAGTATAATTATGTTTAGAGAAGGCAGAAAAAGGCATAGATATCCCATAGCGCCGGCCGGTTTATCACTCCGGCCGACTGAGGCTACGGTATAGATTTATTGTTAGTATCCAAGCATTGGAAAGATCATCCTGATCTCTTCTTCATTTGGATACCTGCCATATTCGGCAATCTCGAAAGACTCGGCATATTTGAATTGTGAGGCTTTTGAACCGTACCATTTTTCAAGGCCTGCTCGTTGTTCAGCCGACATTTCACGGTTTAACCAACGGTTTTTAAGCCATTCTAATCGTTCATCGGGATCTTCAGGAACATCATCAAGTCGTCCGCCTGTCCATGGTAACCACTCATACATTTGAGAAGTGTGTGCATCGAGTCCCGCTACTTTTACATCTATAACTTCATCAATACCAACAACAATATCGTGGCTAAATGGATTGGGTTTAGAGAAACCATCCTGCATGTATAAGAAAACAGGATTGTTTGCAACGGGTTCTGTATCGGGAGCAACGTTAGGAACGATCACCATATAGGAAGCATCAATAACGAGCTTACCTGCATTTCTGTGATCGGGGTGATAATCATTTGGACGGAGCCCAAGCACCACATCGGCATTCCAGTCACGAATCGCACGAATTACGTCCATTCTGATATGTAAATCAGGCAGAAGTTCAGCATCGTGATTATCAAAAACCTCGTACTCCATCAATCCTAATCGTCTTGCAGCTTCTTGTGCTTCTGCACGTCTGATTTTTGCAAGAGCCCCGCCGCCTTTTTCGTGATGGCCGGCATCACCGTTTGTAAGGGATAAAAATTTCACTTCATGTCCCGCAGCTGCCATCATAGCCGCTGTACCACCCATTTTAGAATCTGCATCATCAGGGTGAGCAAAAATGGCAATCACTCTAAGGGGGGTGTCGTCAGACGTATTAATTTGTGCCATCGATATATTTGCTGTCGTAAACAGAAATAAAGCGGCTAATAAAAAATGCTTCATTGTTTGTATTCCTCGATTGTATAGTTTTTTATGATGAATTACCTAAAGCCTTTCAGCCTTAGGTAATTTTAATTCGTATGAGGTTAATTATAAAGGATTTTGTGTTAACTGACCCGGTGCTGAATCCAATTCCCGTTGTGGGATTGGAAATAAAAGTCGAACATCACTTTCAGTGACTCCTTCGTTGGCTAAATAAGCAGCCATAACCTGCTGAGCAATACCAAATCGTTTCAGATCTGCCCATCGCTTATTTTCACCCACAAATTCTCTGCGTCTTTCGAGAAGCAGAATTTCTTCGAATGAGCCGGCAAGAGTTGCGGATGGAATAATTAATCCTGCTCTGTTGCGAACTTCATCAATTAAACCGTACGCTTCAGGACTTACGCCAATCGCTTCGGCGAGCATCAGAAGAACATCAGCATAACGAAACACAATGAAGTTAACATCAGAATCGAATGCAATAGACTGAGTAGCATCGTACTTATTTAAGTATGGATTATCGGCTTCAGTTGTACCGATTATACCGGTTCGTTCATCATCATTCTCATAGATAGTTAACACATCATCTGTGAGATCCTGGGGAACGTTTCCGCCTCCAACACCACCGGATATACTTAAATCAGGTGAGTAGTATTCAGTATAACCACTGCCTGTACCTGCTCCACCTGATTTGTACTGAATTTCGAAAATCGATTCAATGTTATTTTCATTCGATGTTCCAAAAATATCCATGTAATTGGGTACCAAATCATACTGATCTGAATTCACTACTCTTCGCAGTGCTTGTTCTGCCAGGCTATTATTGCCTGCGGTTAATTCAACCAATCCTAAAAGAGTGGCTGCTGCTCCGCTGGTTACTCGTCCGACATCATTTCCTGAATAAGAGGGGGGGAGTAAATCTTCTGCTTCTGCAAGGTCTCCAGCAATCTGACTGTAAACCGCCTCAGCAGAAACCTGATTGATTTCAACATCTGTACTGGTTACTTCTGTGAGCTGGAGAGGTATGTTACCAAACGTAACAGCGAGATTGTAATAAACCAGGGACCTGATAAATAATGCTTCACCTTTAACCCTATTTACAAATGCAGTATTTTCGATGTTTGCATTATCAATTCTGCTTAGAATAATATTGGTTCGGGAAATTATACTATAAGCTCCCGCCCATGTTGTTTCAATTTCACCTGCGGTTGGCAGTTCATTGAATAACGTTATTCTTGCAAGCGATTCAGCCAAACCGGTAGAACCACCCCCATTGGTTGTGTTATCAGATCTCATCTCATTTAAGAGCATGTAGTTTTTACCATACGCATTGTTGGAAGCCAAACCGGCATAGGCTCCGTTAATAGCGGTGTTAAAATCACTTTGAGTTTGATAAAAGTTTTCCACGTTACGTTCCGACTGTGGAGCAAGGATCGTAAAATCATCCCCACAAGAAACCATCAGCAAGAAAACAGGTATTGCCAGCAATATTAGTTTTAGTTTTTTCATTTGAGTTCACCAAAGTTTTCTTTATTGATTAAAAGGAGATGTCTACGCCGAACTGGAAGGAACGAGAAAGTGGATATGCACCATAATCCTCACCCGGTGTTAGTCCGCTTCCTTGCGACAGGTTTACTTCGGGGTTAAATCCGATGTAATCCGTCCATATTGCAACGTTTGTTACAGATCCGTAGAACCGAATATTTCTTGCAAAGTTGCCTATAAGCTCCTGAGGAAGGTTATAACCCATCGTAATGTTTCTCAGTTTGATGTACGATCCATCTTCAACCTGATAAGAGGACGGGCGGTTATTATTCCCACCGGATACACGTTCCGCTTTAGGATCAATACCATTTCCCGGTTGCTCAGGTGAAATCCATCGGTCATTTAAGATTGCATAACTACCAAAGTTTGCTTCACCATTACGTAAGTGACGACTTGTTAAGTTAAGAACCTCTCGGCCTTCAACACCTTGAATAAAGAAGCTAAAGTCAAGATTTCTCCAGTTAAATCGATTGGTGATACCCCATGTATAATCAGGATGGTAGCTACCAATAATTGTACGATCATTTCCATCAATAATACCATCTCCATTCACATCTCGGAATCGGAAATCTCCGGGAGTAGGGTTTCCTTGGGTATCAACAGGGCTATTATCTATCTCTTCCTGAGTTTGATAAATCCCTACAACCTCATAGCCGTAATAGCTGCCAATTGGGTCGCCAATTCTTGTAATATGACGGACACCGGCAGCACCCGGTACTAAAATTGCGTCGCCCTCGGGGCCTAAACTCAGAACTTCATTTTTGTTTGTAGAGAAGTTGAAGTCGGTAGACCATTGAAAGGCTCCTACCATGTTACGGGATGTAAGTTGAACTTCGAATCCTCTGTTTTCAACTTCACCAATATTCGTTAATGCCCTGGTAAAGCCGGTAACAGCAGGAATATTTACTTCTAACAATAGATCTTCGGTGTTACTGATGTAAAAATCCAATGACCCGTAAAACCTGTCTTCGAGCATGGCAAAATCTAAACCTGTGTTAAACTGCTTGGTTGTTTCCCAGGTTAAATCAGAATTTCCAAGTGTAGAAGGTGCAACACCTGATACAAGCTGATCAGAGAATACATAGTTAGATGATGAAATCAACCCGATTGAACCATAATTAGGAATCAGGAAGTTTCCGGTAACACCATAACTTACCCTTGGCTTCAATTCATTAAATAAGTTTTGATCCTGCATAAATGATTCGTTGGTCACTTGCCATCCAATTGATCCTGAAGGGAAAATTCCGGTTTGATTATTTGCACCAAATCGTGAAGAACGATCTGATCGAATAGTTGCCGTTAGCAGGTATCTGTCCTTAAATACATAGTTGGCTCTGGCAAGATAACTTACTAATGACCATTCTTCAATAAACTGATCACCACCGGTAATCTGTCCACCATTTACAGTTTTCACCTGATCATCCGGGAAGTTCTGAGCAATAACACGGTTTCGCTCATCATTCTGTCTTTGAGCAGTAAAACCGGCAACTGCACTTAACCTGTGGTCTTGACCGAATTGGGTTTGATAACTCAACGTATTTTCCCACAAGTAATTAAATCCTTGTGCAGATGTTGACTCAGCAAAAGGTCTTGGTGCTCCACCACGATAGTAGAACTGAGTTCCCTGATAGAATGATCGTTGATAGTTATCAATATCATAACCAAGCAGAGATTTAAACTGCATGTTATCCATGATGTTGTAAGAACCAAAAATATTTCCGAAGATTCGATTGTTTTTGATCTCTTCATCTATATAATCACGTACTGCTAATGGGTGGTTAGTGGTTGTTGTTGCACCACCTAACTGGTTATGACTTCCTTCGAGCTGGCGGTACGTTCCATCTTCGTTAAATGGATTTACCACCGGTGACTGAGTAAGTGCTGAATAAATAATTCCTGGAGGGTTTCCAAAGTATGGAGCATTCGCTGATTTTCTATCGTGAATTGCTAATGCAGCATTTAAACCCATTCCAACCTGAAGTCTATCGGTAAGATCTGCAGTCAAGTTTGTGTTTATTGAATATCGGTTAAAACCGGATCCATCAACTATACCGGACTGATCCATGTATCCACCACCAAGGAAATAAGTGAAGTTTTCACTTCCCCCACTGATTGATATATCATGATTTTGCATAACTGAAGAGTCCAATACCAAATCAAGCCAGTCAGTATCGGTTCCATCCCAATTTACATAGGCTTCCGGAATCAGGTGGTTACCTGTAGCGCCGGATGCTTCACGACCTGCATTGGTATTTGGATTATACTGTGGATTATAGAAAGGGCTTGTTGGATCTGTTGGATTCTGCTGTCTTAGATAAGTATTGTTTCTTGAATCTTTTGTGTAAGCTATTAATTCTTCAGCATTCATTAAGTCTGGTGTATTAAACGCTGTACTAACACCTGTATATGAACGAAGATTAACTTGTGCGGGAGTATTTGCCCGGCCACGTTTTGTGGTGATCAAAATAACACCATTCGATCCTCTTGAACCGTAAATTGCAGCAGCAGACGCATCTTTTAATACTTCTATAGATTCGATGTCATTCGGATTTAACGATGACAGCGGATTAACCCGTGTTGCAGTAAAATTAGGATTCTGCGAAGCTACATTTTGCTGCAAATTAAAGTTTTGCGACAAGGGAACGCCATCAATCACGTAAAGGGGTTCATTACCGGCAGAAATAGAACCAACACCACGAATATTAATTTGTGGAGCAGCACCGGGTTCACCCGTACTTTCTGATACATTAACACCGGCAAGTCTGCCTTGCAAAGCGTTTTCAAAACTGGATGATGGGGCTCCCTGAATAGTTTCGGCTCGAATTGAAGAAACCGCACCGGTCACTTCTGTTCGTCGCTGAACACCATAACCAACAACAACTATATCATCAATCATCGCAATATCCGATACAAGTCTGATATTGAACTCAGTTCGATTACCAATTGTAACATCCTGGCGAACATAACCAACATATGAGAATGCGATTATTTCGGCATCATCGGGAACATTCAGCGAAAACCGGCCATTTTCATTTGTTGTCGTCCCCACTTGAGTTCCCACAACAAATACCGTGACCCCTTGTAATGGCTCATTGGTTTCTTCATCCACCACACGTCCGGTTACTTCAACCCGAAGATCCATCTCAACTATTTCTTCAGCCGGAGTTTTTTCCATGAGTAAAATTTGTCTCTTAGAAGTGATGATGCACTCAAAATTAGTACCTCTCAAAACTTCTTCCAGCGCATCAGAAACCTGAATACTGGAACTTCTCATAAAGATTTTCTCATCATCTAAAAGATCGGGGTCAAATGCGATTTCCAGGTTAGCTTTTTGAGCGATTTGGAAAAGCGCTTCCGCGCGTGATATGTTATTAAACTCGAGGGATATCCGTTGCGATAATTCAGATATACTTGAGCCGTATTGGTTTACAGAATAGTAAGATACCAATTCCGGCATCGTAGATTCTGCACTCTGATCAATGTTGAATCCATGTACTGGAGAGATAGCGGTTAACACCATCAAACTCACCAAAACAGGAATTACTTTAAATATAGTAACGGTTTTCATACGCTTATATTGATTTTATTAAAGTTTAGATACCCCTTCCCACATGTGATTTATTGGTCACATTTTCATTGGATGATTCGTACTTCATCGCCGTCAATTTCAAAGTCAATTTCCATCGACATTTGTATGACTTCAAAAACTTCACGGAACGATCTCGTTTTCAGATCGGCCGTTAACTGTTTGTTTATTAGCTGATCACTAACATCTTCGTATTGCACGGTGATATCATACCACCGCTCCAAATCTTTAAATACCTCGATAATGGGTGTTTCTTTAAAAATCAGTCTCCCATCCATCCAGCCAAAGTAGATCTCAGAGTCTTCAATTAAATCGAGTGACAAATGCCCACTTGATCGTTTAACTGTTCCTTTATATCCTTCATTTACTATTAGATTATTGTCAGGATCATCATGGTTTCTTAATTCAACTGTACCCTCTCGCACTACCACCACTACATCATCTGCGTTTTCGTAGGATCGAACATCAAATGAAGTGCCAATTACTTCTACCACAGTATTGCTGGTGTGGATATAGAAGGGACGGCTTCGATCAGATTTTACATTGAAAAAAGCTTGCCCTTCAAGTTCAATACTTCGCTTGTTAGCACTAAATGTTTCGGGGATGATCATTTTACTAGCTGCATTCATCATCACCCTTGTCCCATCACCCAACTCTATACTTGCACGCTCTCCGGCTTTTGTGGAAATTTCTTTTAGTACAGGCTCAGCACTATATTCTTTTGGCTGAGGGGCATATTGGAGTGTAAAAAATACAGACGTAAGCGCAACCAATACCAGAGCAGCCACCTTCAGCGCATGTGAAAAGTATTGATGACGCTTTCGTAGCTTTCTAAAATGAAGTACTCGAGCCCGGGCTTCTTCAGGTGACGCCTTATTGATGTGGCTAAAAACTTTATCCCAATCTTCTTCAAGGTGAAATTCGTCAATAAGTGATTCTTGTGTTGTCTCTTGTGAGGCTTTTAAAATCCGGTCAGCAGCATGGAGTGCCCTGCGGTTTTCATTACTTTTATCCAGCCAGTTTTCCAGCATTAATAATTCGTTATCATCAATAGAATTATCGAGATATCGAACAATTATAGGCCAAATTTTATCTTGTTCTTTCATAGTTGATTTTTCGTTTACTATTGGGTAGACAGAGAAAGAGTACTCCACCCCCACACTTTTAATATTTTTTTATTAGTAAATAAATAAGAGAGTGATTTGATAATTCACTCTCTTATTAAATGAGTTGCTGAAAATTAATTCCCGCCTAATGCAGGCCCTGATCCTGCTCCATCAGGTGCACCTCTGCGATACCTGAAAGATTCAGTAGATCCTGTGCTGTTTCTAAATCGCTCTTCATATGCAGCTCGTTCAGAAGCCGGAAGATCATCGAGAGTCATGAAGTAGTCATCACTATCACCGGGGTAATTAAATTTTCCGGTATCGGAAAATTGACTTAGATAAGACATTCGAGATTGAACTTTATTTTCACGGTATTTTGAAATGTCTACAGTTAGATTGGCTCCTTCTGATCCCCAAAACATATACTCATTTATCTCAACGAGCTCCAGGCCTTCCTGTATTATTTGTTCAGGAAAGATCAGGTGCCATTCAGCGGCTCGTGCAGCATCAACAGCCAGGTAAGCAGCCGCACGATGATCGGATTTATGCCATCGTTGATAGCGGTAACCGGGTTCAAAGGCAATCAATACATCAGGCTGGAGCTTTCTGTACCACCAAACAATTCGTTTTACCAACTCTTCTTTATCAGCAAATTCAACCATACCATCTGTATATCCCAGGTTGATGTAGTTCTCTTCCGGTATTCCAAGATGTGACATAGCCGTAATTTGTTCATGACGGCGAATTTTCTGCAGCCGCTGGCGAGTCATTGTTCTGTCGCGGGTTCCTACATTACCGGCTGTTAGCATAAGGATATAAACATCATTTCCATTTTCCTGTAGCATTGCCAATGTTCCATGTCGGCCTGCATCATCATCGGGATGTGCCCCTACCAATAAAATGGTTCTTCCTGTCCACTCTTCTATCGGTACTTCAGGTTGCGAAAACACCTGTAGCGGAATAATGAGAAGTGCAGATAGTATTATTAGCTTGTTCATAGTTGATTTATGGTTCGTTATGTGAAGTATGCCATCTTGAAAAAACGGCAAGTTATCCATAAGACAAGATTCTCTGCTCATCCCCCATTTTAGTTACTTAACAATTTGTAAAACTTGGCAAGATCCCCTTTCAAAAACCTTAAAAGGGTTTATCTATAGAGATTAGGTTTTTATCACTTTCATCATAAATCCAGATTTTCACGAAGGAAGTTCAAGGACTTTCCCATCTGATTTTCAACAGTTTTTCGGGCAATATCCATGACTTCCGCAATTTCTAAATAAGAGAGCCCATGCTTTCTGTAAAGGATAAATATGGTTCGGCGACGCTCAGGAAGCTGTTCAACCAATTTCCATACTTTTTCGGTAAGCTCTTCTGTATTCAACTCATCCTGCCTGATTTCATCATTTAATTCCTGCTGCTTTTTCAACCTCTCTTCTAATCGTTGCTTTTGCTTTCGTTGCTGCAAAAAATTTAATGATTGATTTCTAACAGCCATGTACAGATAAGCTTTTAGCGACTGACTGATATAAAACTCTTCTTTGTTGTTCCAAATCTTGATGAACACTTCCTGAACAACATCCCGCGCAATATCTAACGATTTCACATAACTGTTTGAAAACACGCAAAGCCTTGAATAGTATTTGTTGAACAACGTCTCAAATGCGATATGATCACCGGATCTGATTCGTTCTACCAACTCTATTTGTTCATTCGAGCTTTGATTCATGTAAACCAATAGAAACTATATTATTAAGAAATATTTAGAGAGAAACAGCTGTTACTTAATCTTTAGCTATGAGATTTATTGAGCACACTTTTAGCCCGAAGAAGCTTTTTTTTTGAACACGCAAACATGTCGAAATGAAATTTACTTAAAAGTATCTCAAAAGTATCAACTTTTATCAAGAATTAATCGGCATTTTTAGCTTTTACCAGCTTTATTGTTCCAACGTAAAGCAAGAAATATCATTAATGGGAAATCAAGCCATCTCCCACTTCAAGAAACCTTCAATAGAGTCATATTCAGCGAGTCCTAATTGATCATATAGTTTTGCTGTACGAATTGTTCGTTCATCAGCAATCATCCAAAACTCTTTATTCATTGATCCCGGATATTTTGGCTGATCTTTTTGAGAAGCGTGTTTAAAAATAGCCCTTCGTTTTTTTAATCTTTCACCCGGACTAAGTGGAACCGCCATATCAATCTCACTTATATCCCAATCATTCCACACACCTCTGTATAACCACACATAACAATCCTTAACCCAATCATTATTTTTAAGCTGTTGAAGAACTTTACGAATAGCATCCCAGCAAATTCGATGAGTACCGTGTGGGTCGGATAAATCGCCCGCAGCATATATTTGATGAGGTTTTACTTTTTCAATGACTTCTTTAACGAGGTCGAAATCTTTATCACTTAAGTCATTCTTTTTAGCACGTCCTGTTTCGTAAAATGGCATTCCCAAAAAATGAATATTGTTTTCAGGAATACCCACATATCTACTTACAGATCTTGCCTCTGCCTGACGAATATAAGTTTTGATATCCAGCAGTGTTTGCGAATCTATTTCACCCGGTTTTTTTTGATTCACATTATCAATAAGATTTTCAAACAATTTCTTCTCTTCACTATTTGAGCTGTAGTGCGAAACGAAATCGGCATAGCGCAAAGCCTCGTCATCATAAACAGAAATATTACCGGATGTTTGATAAGCTACATGCACCTCGTGTCCGTGCTCAACCAAACGCATCAATGTACCCCCCATAGAAATCACATCATCATCCGGATGGGGCGAAAACAGGAGTACCCGTTTTGGAAAAGGCTCTGTACGTTCCGGCCGGTTTTTATCTTCAGCATTGGGTTTCCCGCCCGGCCAGCCGGTAATGGTATGCTGTATCTGGTTAAAAACTCGAATATTAACATTGTATGCGGGGCCATAGTCCGTAACAATATCACTCATTCCATACTCATTGTAATCCTCGTCTGTGAGTTTAAGAATTGGAATATCAAGTTTAAGACTAAGCCAGGTGATGGCTTTCCGAATGTATTTATCATCCCACTTTACCGGTCCTACCAACCACGGGGTTTTTCGTCTGGTAAGTTCAGATGAAGCAGCTTCATCTACAATGATTTCTACATTATCATGATTTTGAAGAAATGTAGCTGGAATCTGTTTTGTAACTTCCCCTTCTACCGTTAAGTGTATTACATCCGCTTTCGCCTCGCCCCAGGCCATTAAATAAATTTTCTTGGCACTAAGAATTGTACCAACTCCCATTGTAATGGCTCTTCTTGGAACCTGTTCCTCACCAAAGAAGGCGGCGGCTGCATCTGCCCTTGTCAGTTTGTCGAGGGTGACTAACCTGGTTCTGGTTTTTTTCAGTGAACCCGGTTCATTAAAACCAATATGACCTGTCCGGCCAATACCCAGAATTTGCACATCAATTCCACCGGCCTGTACTATTTTCTCTTCATAATTTCGGCAATATTCAAGAACGTCTTCACGCTCTAACGCGCCATCCGGAATGTGAATATTATTTTCGGGAATATCGATGTGGTCGAAGAGGTATTCCCGCATGAACCGATTGTAACTTTGCAGCTGCTCGGGTTCCATTGGATAGTATTCATCCAGATTGAAGGTAATCACATTTTCAAAACTGACTCCCTCCTCTTTGTGCAACCGAATTAATTCGCTATAAACTTTAATGGGAGTAGAACCCGTTGCCAACCCCAAAACAGTATTTTCCCCGGCTCGATTGCGTTCACGAATCAAATCACAGATTTCAGATGCAACTACTTTCGATGCTTCGCTTGAATCGTGGAATATTGTTGTATTGATTTTTTCGAAAACCTTTTGTCCCAGCTGATCAAAATTGTTATTCATTAACTGTACTTTAATGTTGTGTTATGAAATAGCTTTAAAGTTTCTCTACAATTTCATTAATACGAATCATCTAGGCAGACCTAGTAATACATTGACTGATAACAGAGCGCAACCCCCCAAATATATTTTGTAAATCTTTAGAGACGAGTCAGACGAGGAATTCTCTGATGAAATTTTTGTATAGAACGAACAGGAAGTTCTGATTCAGAAAGGCATTTTCAAATAAGTGGGCAACTGCAAAATATAGATTCTCACGCCTTAACTTGTGGAAAGCTTAATAAAAACCGGGTTCCATTCACACTCTCTCTTGTATGATAGTCAGATTCCCCATTTAGTTGAGTCACAAGCGTTCGAACAAGAGTAACTCCTAATGAACTCTCTTTTGCCATATTGAAACCGGACGGTAATCCAATGCCATTATCCAGAATTTCCACATTAATTGAAGTTCCGTTTTTTGAAAGAGAGATAAATATTTCACCGGATGATTTATCTTCAAAAGCATGTTTAAATGAATTCGTTATACATTCATTTACCAATAATGAAAAAGGAATTGCCTGGTTAATATTAAGTGTCAACTCTTCCATTTCATACTTCATAATAATTCTATTGTCATCAATCTCAAATGCTTCTGAAATTGAAGCAGCCAACTCACGAATAAATCCTGAAATCTGAATTTCGGTAAATGTTTCGTTTTGATAGAGTTTTTCATGAACAAGTGCTATCGATTGTATTCTAAGCTGACTTTGCTGCAACGCTTTTTTAGCCGGTTCACTCTCCAGGTTGTACATCTGCATATTCATCAACCCGCAAATAACTGCAAGATTATTTTTTACCCTATGGTGAATTTCTG
>JBGTFX010000148.1:0-3484 GCA_041747055.1 Balneolaceae bacterium | reverse complement strand
CGTGGATGAAATTAATGAGCTTTTATATGTAGAGCTGGAAGGTTTGGATGAGTATCCTGAGGAAGAGATCATTGAAATTGCGGGACCCATCCTGGAAGAGCTGGATATGGATTTTGAAGACATCATCCTTTTGCCTCTTAAAAAATAGCCGAAATACTTTTTTAAAAAGCGCTTCCAAAAAGGTTTCAGGATCGTCAAATTCCTTCGTATTTTTACGAAAATAAAATCAATCAGAAATTCTTTACATGTCTTCTATTCACACCGGTTATACAATGAAGTGCATCATGTGTGGTGCAGAAAATGATGAACAAAAAACCTCAACCTACTGCACCGTTTGTGGAGGTGTTCTATCGATTGAGTACAACGAATCGAGAGAGGAGATACAATATCCGTTAAACAGTATTATTCCCGATCCGCTTCGAAATCACAGCACAGCGCTCCGTCATCTCACCCGACTTTCGGAAACATATAAGGCAGATTTGTATGCAAAACTAGAGTTTGAACATCCAACCGGATGCTTTAAAGATCGCGGGAGTTACATTGAGGTTCAGAAAGCAATTGAGCTTGGAAAAGATGCAATCTGCCTGGCATCTACCGGAAATATGGCAGCTTCCGTTGCAGCATATGCTGCATGGTTTAACATTCCGTGCTATGTCTTTGTTCCTGAAGTAACATCGGAAGCAAAGCTGGCACAGGCAACTATATATGGCGCTATCATTATTCGAATTCAGGGAGATTTTACCAAGTGTGAAGCCCTCTGCAGGGAATTTGCAAAATCAGGAAATTACTACCTTGCAGGGGATTATGTATTTCGTGAGGAGGGTCAGAAATCATTTTCTTACGAGCTGGTTGAGCAGCAAGAAAAGCCCTTTGATTATATATTTATTCCCGTTGGATGTGGTACAAATTTCGGTGCCATCTACAAAGGGTTTAAAGAGTTGAAAGAAGCCGGACTTACCGATCACATTCCGAGCCTTGTTGCCGTTCAGCCTGAGGAGAGCTCAGCGGTTGTACAGGGTATTTTTAAGCGCGAAAAAATTGTGCACGATCGAACCAATACCATGGCATCATCGGTAGCCACATCAAACCCGATCGATTTCTATAAAGTGCTTAATGGGATTGACGCTACCAATGGTGAAGCACTTACCACCACAGAAGACGAAATACTTGAATCGCTGATGGAAATGGCGGTTAATGAAGGACATTTTACCGAACCCGCCTGCGCACTTCCGCTGGCTGCATTTAAAAATAATCGCGAAAGATTTAAGGGTAAGCGCTGTTTGTTTGTCTTAACAGGGTCAGGATTGAAAGACACAAAAGTAGTGGCTAAACACTCGCTTACGCCGCCGGTACTGAAGCCGAATCTGGATCATATCCATGGATATATAAACTCCGGATTTATTGAGGTTCAGCAGAAATCATTCGGAAAATCCCGCGACAATCTGCTCGCCAATTTAAAGATGGATGAAAATCACGAGCGACTCTACAAAGAGCACGTCGATCGCATGAACAAGCGGGGGAAAACGCTGCAGAAAAATGAAATTGAGTATCTGCATACCATGCTGTTAAACGAAGAGACCGATCTCGAATTTCCCGTTGAAGTGCTTGATTACAAAGTAACCATGCGGAAAGAGGAGCTCATCACCGCCGGAGTGAAGCTGAATATTGAAGGGAAAGAAGTGATTTCTCAAGACAAAGGAGTTGGCCCCATTGATGCGGTAATTAACGCAATTCAGGCAGAATCAGATAAGATTATCAGCCTTGAGGTGATCAACCACGAAGTTGAAATTTTGAGTCCGGATACCGATTCGCTCGTTGTGGTTACGCTGACATTCAAAAAAGATAATCAGCAGTGGAGCACAAAAGGAGCATCCGCCGATACTATCGAAGCCGCAATCAAAGCGTTCGAGAAAGGATTGGCCATTGCTTATAAATCCATTGCAGTTTAAATATTAGAAAAAGAGGGTTCGGTTTTTAAAATCGGGGATATATGTCTAAATTTATTAGACAAAATTCTAATATTTTCGATTATGAGCAAATATCCTCATCATAAAAACACGTTAATGGTCAGTGATGTGGCTGTAAAATACAACGCATCCCAAACCGATTCATATAATCTTGTGCATCAGGCACAAGAAGGAATCTCTGTAACTGCATTCTTCGAATTAATTGAAGTATCAGGCCTCTCCAACGAAGAGCTGGCTAATCTCCTCGATGTCTCCTTTAAAACTATACAACGTTATCAAAAAGAAGAGAAAAAGCTAAGTGCGCTCAATAGCGAGCAGCTTTTAAAAATGATTACGCTTTATCAAAAGGCAGAAGAAGTATTCGGGGAAATCTTACACTTCAATCGATGGTTGCGTAAACCTGCACAAGGGTTGGGAGGTCAACATCCGCTCAAACTCATGCAAACGCCAGGCGGCATCGATTTAATTTACGACGAATTAATGCGCATAGAATTTGGTGCGCTGGCTTAGATGATTGTTTATCGAATAACGAGCAAGAAATGGGCTAAGAAACTATCCGGTTCAGGATATGCCGCTCGGTGGAATCCCAAAGGTACATTTGTGATCTATACTGCTGAGTCGCGTGCACTCGCCTGTCTCGAAAACCTGGTTCACCGATCCGGTGAAGGGCTTAATAAGAATTTTTCCCTGGTTGAAATTGAGATCGCAGCTGATGCATCCATCGAAAGTATTGACGTTGACTCCCTTCCAAATGAGTGGCATTCAATGACAAAATATGGGTATTGTCAATCTCTTGGTAAAAACTGGATCAAATCCAAATCCTCCCTCTTACTTCGGGTTCCCTCCTCCATTATTGACGATGAATACAATGTGCTAATAAATCCTCATCATCCAGAATTCCCGAAGGTTTCAATAAAGACTATCCAAGAATTTTCGTTTGATCAGCGATTATAATTGAGTAAAACCTTCATGGCGCTGCATGATTATTTGCTCGTAAGGAGACCTTATCCCGCTAAAACAGATTTAAGCTTATAAAAAAACACTTTTGGATCTTTGATTATCATTCCATCATATACTGAAACATTACGGTAGGAATTCATCCATTCCAGTAATGATGAATCATATTCTTTTCGGTGACGAGCAAGCAGGCGTATATCTCTGGACAGATTGATATACTTAATATCCGTTTTATAAGTTTGTGATCTTTCCATTTCAACTCCAGTTAAATCGAAATAATATCTGGCAGGGATATTTTGTCCTGCTGAGGCTCCGAGAAAATCGAAGATACTCGTTCTGGTATGGATTTCTATTAATTTCGGTTCATTCGTTCTTTCATCTTTTTTGAACTGAATGTTTGCCATTCCTTTTAAGTGCAGTTTTTCAATAATCTCTGCAGAAATTTCCAATATATTATCATCAAATACTGTTTTTACATAACTGCCCCAGCCTGCTTTTGGAGGATATACCCGCAACTTTTGCGCGATTACATAGCTGTCAATTTTTCCATTGTCTTTGAT
>JBGTFX010000147.1:0-7896 GCA_041747055.1 Balneolaceae bacterium | reverse complement strand
TTAAAATGATCAGGTAAAACTTTCTTTGATAGAATAGGTTTTTCATCTTTATTTATAATATGATTAAAAAAACTGAGACTATTTACCATGTCAAGGCAACCGATATTTACCCACCTGTCTCAAATCAGTTTCTGGATCGGTTTCCATCGTGTAAATTGCCCCATTTTGTACTCGGTGAATTTCAATTGAACGAGGCCAAGTAAACGAGGCATAAATTTCTCCATCAGGTGCAAAAGATTTCCATGAGTAGCTATCAATATCATCGGTAATTAACCCAACCCATACTCTTCCTTCATCATCAGGCAGAGCTCGTTTAAATGCCGGCCACGTTTCGGGGTGGTTATCATTTCTGATCATTTCTCTCCATGGCTCATCTCTGTCTTCGT
Organism: Balneolaceae bacterium; assembly: GCA_041747055.1. Classification (GTDB taxonomy): domain Bacteria; phylum Bacteroidota; class Rhodothermia; order Balneolales; family Balneolaceae; genus SW132. The sequence continues at coordinate 7,510 of JBGTFX010000147.1, read as the reverse complement.
ATGCTTTAACAATATCATTTCTTACCAGTGGTACTTTTTCCTGGGGAGTATAAACCGCACGAATATAATGTCCGTCTTCATCAAACCATCTAAACAAAAGTTCTTCACTCCAGCCATGCATTATTTCACCACTTTTATAATGTACATGAGCAGATCTCTTATATGGTACACTTCTTACATCCAACGTCCATAAGCTTGTTCCTTCCCGACGAACCAGAAGTTCACTTGCCGGAAATGAATACATGGTATCCGGTTCAAAAGCACCTTTTTCAATATCTAATTTCTTGCCAATTACGCTTCGAACTGTTTCCTTATCTTCCTGCCCACTACTAATGCCCATTCCAAAATGGATAAGATAATTTCCGTCACTCATTACATTCATACTTTGCGGATGTGTAACATATCCACCCGAAAAATCCAGTTCAAAAGGAAGCTCCATATCATCTAAATACTGAAAGTTATTTATATCAAACCGAGAAATTCTCATCTGTTGTGTATCTAAAACATGAAGGTAATCCTCGTCCGTAGATATAGAACTAATTCTTCGAAATTCTCCGGGGCCGTCACCCTCACCACCCATTTCTTTTATATGTGTTCCATCTGCTGAATAGACATGAATTACTTTCTTACTCCAATCAGAAAGATATACATTGTCATAATTATCGATGGTAAAAGTGTTTATTTGGCCTATAATAATTTCATCCGTATCACCAAACACGGCTTCTCTTACAGGTTCTGTATTATTGATTGGAGTTGCATCCGGCGAAATGATAGTCAGATTTTCAAGGGCTGATATTCTCTCCGGAATTTCTACATCCGGTTGATTTGAGCAGGACGCGAAGAAGAATGCAATTAATATGATTTGGTAAAATTTTATTTGATTGAATTGGTTTCTCATAATTGTTCTATAAGTTCTTGAATTCGTTCAATCTAAATGACTTGGTTCATTATGTCAATGTATAAAACAAACACTATCACAGTGTACAATCATCTTTTTCTTGAACCGTTTAAATCTTCTTACATATTGAATTCACGATTCTGCTCATTTTTTAGTAACATCTTTACGATCTACCATAAACAAAAATCAACGATATGAAACGTTTGCTACTGCTACTGTTCTCTTTTGTATTTGCTCTATCTGTAACTGCTCAAAATAATGACAACGATAAATGGGATATAACCCAACATCAGGCTAATTATACCGACATTAGCTTTGAAACCAGCGAAGGAACCTGGATGAATTTGGATGTAAGTCCTGAAGGAGATGAAATTGTCTTCGATCTTATGGGTAATATTTACATCATGCCGATTGAGGGAGGCGAAGCTACCGTTATTCGCGAAGGATTGGCGTATGAAATTCAGCCGCGGTTTAGTCCTGATGGATCAAAGATTTCGTTTACAAGTGATGCCGGTGGCGGTGACAATATTTGGGTTATGAACCGTGATGGTTCCGATGCCAAACAAATTACCAACGAAAGTTTTCGACTCTTAAATAATGCTTCGTGGACTCCCGATGGAAACTACCTTGTTTCCAGAAAGCATTTTACTTCTGCCCGATCACTGGGCGCCGGGGAAATCTGGATGTACCACATTACAGGTGGATCAGGGATTCAATTAACGGAACGACCCAACGATCAGCAGGATAAAGGTCAGCCGGTTGTTTCTCCGGACGGCAGATATGTTTATTACAGTCAGGATGTGTACCCCGGTGGATTTTTCCAATACAACAAAGATCCCAACAGCCAGATTTATGTGATCAACCGATATGATAGACAAGAAGGAAATATTGAAAGGATTACCGGCGGGCCGGGCGGAGCGATCTCTCCCACCATTTCTCCTGATGGAAAAAAGATGGCTTTTGTAAAACGCGTTCGAACTAAATCGGTTTTATATATCCGTGATTTAGATTCCGGAATTGAAAAACCTGTTTTTGATAATATGAGTCCTGATCAGCAGCAGGCATGGGCGATTTTTGGTCCCTACACAAACCTCAGCTGGACCCCTGATGGTGAAAACCTGGTTTTCTGGGCACAGGGTGGTATACACAAACTAAATGTAGAATCTCTTGAAGTGAAAGAAATTCCATTTTCAGCTCAGGTAAATCATCAACTGGCTGATGTGGTTCATTTTACGTTCGATCCCGCACCTGATACCTTTACTGCAAAAGCAATTCGTCATGCAATAACATCTCCCGATGGAAATACCCTCATATTTAATGCTGCCGGGAAGCTTTGGAAAAAAGATCTGCCAAACGGAATTCCGGAACGACTTACAAATCAAGCAAATTTAGAATTTGAACCGGCTTTTTCACCCGATGGAAATACTCTTTCATGGGTTACATGGAGTGATGAGGAGTTAGGGGCCATCAAAACTCTAAGGCTGGATCAGCGAAGAGCCACTCCGCAAACCATTACAACCGAAAAAGGGATTTACCGGGAACCAAGCTTTTCTCCGGATGGAAGAACGATTGTGTTTAGACGCGAATCAGGTAACAACCACCAGGGGCACGCTTACACGCAAAATCCCGGAATCTATACGATCTCTTCCGGTGGCGGTACAATGACAAAAATCCGTAACGGAGGAAGCACACCTATTTTTGATGCATCAGGAGATCGGATTTTTTATCAGGCGGGCACCAATTTCAGAAGTGTTGATTTGAATGGTCAGGATGAAAAACATCATTTCAATTCAGAGTACGCGCTTGGATTTACACCGAGTCCGGATAACAAATGGATTGCTTTCCACGAACTTTACAAGGTATACATCGCTCCAATGCCGCAAGTTGGATCTAATATAAACCTTAGCGCCAACACCAAAGCGATTCCTGTAACTCATGTTGCTCAAGATGCCGGCTATAATCTACACTGGTCATCCGGTGGTGATAAGCTGCACTGGACCCTCGGAGAAAAATACTTCTCTGTTAAACTTGATGAAGCTTTTGATTTTTTGGGTGGAGAAAGGAGCGAAGAACTCCCGCTTAGCGAAAATGAAGGATTAAGTATTGGACTTGAACTCCAAACAGATAAACCATCCGGTGTGGTGGCTTTTACAAATGCCCATATAATTACCATGAATGGCGATGAAGTAATTGAAAACGGTACGATCATCGTTCGGGAAAATCGTATTGAGGCGATTGGAACCACCGGTGATGTTTCCATTCCACGGGGTGCCCATGTAGTGAATGTAGAAGGAAAAACCGTTATGCCGGGTCTTGTTGATGCACATGCACATATTGGTAATTTCCGTGGTGGATTAAGTCCAAACCAGCAGTGGGAATATTTTGCTAATCTTGGATATGGCGTGACTACTGCTCATGATCCATCATCCAATACCGAAATGATTTTCTCCCAGGCAGAGATGGTTCGAACCGGAAATATGATCGGCCCTCGAATTTTCTCTACCGGACGAATTCTTTACGGTGCCGAAAATGTGCAAAAAACCGTGGTTAATAGCTTAGATGATGCCCGGTCTGCCATCCGTAGAACTCAGGCATTTGGTGCTACATCGGTGAAGAGCTACAACCAGCCAAGACGAGATCAGCGTCAGCAGGTGCTGCAGGCTGCCCGTGAACTGGGTGTTAATGTAGTGCCCGAAGGTGGATCAACGTTCACTCATAATATGAGCATGATTCTGGATGGACATACGGGAATAGAACATAATGTACCAATCTACCCGCTTTACAAGGATGTACTGAATACTTGGGAAGCTTCAGATGTGGGATATACTCCTACACTTGTGGTGAATTACGGAAGTATGAGTGGGGAGTTTTATTGGTATCAGCACACTGACGTTTGGGAAAAAGAGCGTCTGCTTACATTTACTCCAAGAGGTGTGGTTGATTCCCGATCCCGACACAGAGTTATGGTTCCTGAAGAGGAATATGAAATCGGCCACTTCCAAAGTGCTGCTGCTGCCAAAGAGCTTCATGATCGTGGAATTACTGTAAATATTGGTGCTCACGGTCAGCTTCAGGGACTTGCAGCTCACTGGGAAACATGGATGTTTACACAGGGCGGAATGAGCAATCATGATGCTCTTAAAGTTGCCACAATTAATGGTGCGAACTATATCGGAATCGGTGACCATGTTGGATCACTCGAAGTTGGAAAACTTGCCGATTTAATTGTGATTGATGGCGACCCGCTGGATAACATCTACAACACGGAAAACGTGGTGTACACCATGATTAATGGTCGTCTTTACGATGCATCTACTCTAAATGAAATTGGAAATCATCCTCGTGAACGACTACCATTCTGGTGGGAGCGCGAAGGATACAGTGAGCAGCTCGACTGGCATACTATTATGGATGCTGATAGCCAAGGGCACGGACATTAATACCTGAGGGGTGTACTTGCCTTAGAATTGAAAAAATCTCACAAGCCGGGCGGCTACATTCGTCCGGCTTTTTTTTGTGATTGGAAATTAATCCCAATTAAACCACCAAACGTTCCTAACGGAACAAGGGCGTTCCATCGGAACGCCTGGTGATTGGTTCAAACAGGTGTTTTAAAGATGTATCGATCATCGTATTCCACATCAAAACGTTTCAGCATCCGTTTGTATTCATCAAGAAATTCAATTTTTTGATGGTGTTGCTCCTGATTTTGAATGTACCGAATTACATTAGGTACATGGCTCTTTGAATATGAAAAAGCTCCAAATCCATTTTGCCAGGCAAATGGAGTCCGACTCAGATTTTGTCGGTTAATCCATTTACTGCTTTCAGCTTTTACATTTTGAATTAACGATGATGCGGCCTGATGAGGGCGCAATCCAACCAACATATGAAGATGATCAGGCATTGTGTTTATTTGCAGCATCTTGTGATCATTCTTCTGTACAATTCCCGTGATGTACTGATGAAGACGTGCCTTCCACTCATCTTCTATTAATGCTAACCGAAACCTTACTGCGAATACAAATTGAATATGGAATTGGGTGTATGTGTTTGCCATGATGGATAAATGAATCAATTGTTTTATCTATATGAACCCTAAAACACGAATTCCTTACAAAAATTAATTCATCAATTAATTCATCCTAACACCAAACGTTCCTAACGGAACGTATTGATTTATTTTTCTGTGTGTATACCCGGCAGATGTTCCTAGCGGAACATACTCGTTTATCCCCAATTTTTCATCATCAAACGTTGTATTCCTTAAGGAACCGTTCCGTAGGAACGACTGGTGGTAAACACCATCTGGCATACCCGTTAACTCGTTCTCACTTCCCCCTCTCCCAAATTCCCATCAGCATCAAAATCAACACCAGACTGGTACCCAACCCCCAGGCAACAACCACAGCTAAGTCGGTCCAAAATGCATTATCACCTATAAATATCAGTGGAAGCAACCCACCGATAGTGGTTAATGAGGTGATCATCACAGTTCGCATTTTATTTCGATATACCCTTACCCAGCTCCTGAAGCCATGGATGTCAAGTGAACGACAACGCTGTTTTTCGTGAATCAGCAGAATCGAATTATTGACTACCACTCCCACAGCCAGCAACGTACCGGCGATGGCTCCCTGGTCAAAATTAATATCATGAAACAAAGCGCCGGACATCACACCAATTAAACTTAACGGAATTGCCAAAATCACTACCAATGGATCAAACCAGCTTTCGAGAAGTGCCGATACAATCATCCACACGCTTAGAACGGTTAGAAATAAAAGAAGCAGGTAATTATCGAGCTGATCACTATCTCCCCAAGAGAAAAATCCGCCGCCAAATGTGATGGATGCCCCTATCGGAACGGGAACTTCATCAAGTACAGATTCTATATAGTTCGTTGCAAGACGATGTGGCCCTAAAAAATCAATGGACAGTGTTCGTTGATAGGCCTGATCTTCACGGATAATTTGGGCTATGGTCTGTTCGCGGGTTAGGCTCGCAATTTCATCAATTGTAAACAGCAGGTTTCCGCTGCTTCGCGCCTTTTGCACAAAATCTTCTTCGTATGAGGTTTGAGCCTGGTTTTGTCCGATCAGATACATACGCTCACCATTTAAATCTACCAGTCCTTGAATGTTGGTGGGATTTATATCCAGGTTGATTGCATCCCTCACCGCTCGCTGGTCCATATTCTTCAGCATCATCTTTTCTTCATTCAAATCAAGAACATACTGGAACATTTCCGGTGAACGCCACCCAACGCTGTGAATATCTACATCTCGTACCCGTTGATTTCTTTTTAAACGGGCTGCTATATCTTCGGCCAGCAACAGAAGTTCGTCATAAGAAAAACCCCGCAAACTAACCCTCTGTCCTGATATTGAAGAACCAAAACCAGTGCTAAAACCATCACCCAAACCACTGACGCTTATTCCGGAATTACCGGTACGTGCAGCCAGCCACATTGCTTCGGCATAAAACTGGTAAGGCGCCGCATCAAACAGATAATCATCCTTAATAAAAAACTGCAAGCGCGCACCTGAATGTTCAGAAATTTCTGTTTCGAAATAATCAAACGCGTGGGCATGAGGCTGAGCAATTATCTCAAAATTGCGGGCCATTTTATCGATCTCCTCGATTGGCGTTCCCTGCGGTGTTCTTATGTTGATAAAAATACTCTCTTGGCTTCGCCCGCCCCAGGGAGTGCCAAAAAAGGTTTCATCAAAAAACTTATAGGTTATCCCTCCTATCCACGGGTCAATTTCACTGCGATTATCAAAATAGATTTGAGTGAATTCCGGCCATGAGGTTTCTTCCCACTCAGGCTCTTCAATGGCAAACAGTGGGATTCCAAAAAGCGCAATTAATCCTGCATAAAAAACCCATCTGAGTTTATGACGCCAATAAAATGTGCGGGTTAAATATCGGTCAATGGTTCGGCTCACCCGTTTTTTTAACGTTTGCTCCTTCTGTTTCACCTCGGCAGGAACCAACCATATTAATGAATAGGGAATCCAGCTGAGGGCAACAATAACAGACGAAATCAATGTAAGCGTGAGTGCAATTGCCAGCGGAACTAAAAAGAGCTGCAGCTCTTCCATGGCAAAGAACAGCGGAATGAAAATTCCAACGGTGGTCAGTGTTGCTCCCAGCACCGGAACCAACGTATATGGAAGTTCTTTTTTGATGTGATCGAGTCGCTTATCTCTGGACGCGGGAAGGCCGGGGTTTATTTGTTCGAATACTACCACTGCGTTATCAATAATCATACCGAGTGCTACGGTCAATCCGGCGAGAGTTAGAACATTGAGGGTATAATCAAGAAAAAAGAGGATGCTCAAACTCATTAACAGGGAAAAAAGAATACTGCCGAGTATTACAAAAGGTGCACGGATACGGCGAATGAAGAGGAGTAGAATCACAAACACAAACAGCAAACTATATGCGGATTGATACTGCAGATCCCCAAATTGGGCACGAAGGTCATCTGTGGAATCCAGTTCGAGCTGAAGGGTTACATCTGATGGAAGAGTCGCTGCGATGATATCAATTTCATTTCGGAGAATTTCAGCTAAGCGCATAGCATCAGAACCGCTTTCACGGTTA
>JBGTFX010000146.1:0-1507 GCA_041747055.1 Balneolaceae bacterium | reverse complement strand
AAGAGCAAATTGAAAAAGTAGAACGCTTACTCTCCGGTAAAACGGAAGATTTGATTCGAGAAGTGAAAGAAGAGATGCAGATTGCCTCCGACGCACTTGCTTTTGAAGAAGCAGCCAAACTGCGCGATAGCATGGAATCGCTGATCAAATACAATCAAAAAATGAAGATTGTAGCCAATAAAGAGATCAACAGGGATATTTTTGCCATTGAGGTAGACGAAGAAATTGGCGAAGCATGTGGGGTTCTGTTTAAAATTCGTGAGGGTAAACTAATTGGGAAATTTCATCGGTTTTTGAAGAATATTGCGGGATCTACCCAGGCAGAAATGATCCAGTCTTTTGCTGAAGATTATTACACAGGCCAGTTTGCCGGGGCTATTCCTGATGAGGTTTATGTTAGCGATGAAATGGAAAATCCTGATCCGCTGAGTGAGTATTTATGGGAACAGCATAAGAAAAGAGTACCTATACATATGCCCAAAATAGGAGAGAAAAAGCAGATGATTGATATGGCGCTTTCAAATGCGAAGTATAATTTAGGTGAACGACGGCTTGAAAAAGAAAAGCAGCAGAAAGACCGAATCCCACAATCGGTAAAAGATTTGAAGGAGTATTTGCGCCTGCAGCGTTTACCCCGAAGAATTGAATGTTTTGACAGTTCCAATACTCAGGGAACCGATCCCGTGGCGTCTATGGTGTGCTTTGTGGATAGTCGGCCCAGAAAAAGTGAATACAAGCGATTTAAAATACGAACGGTAACCGGCGCTGATGATTTTGCCTCGATGAAAGAGATTGTTATGAGGCGCTATTCCCGCGTAAAGAAAGAGAAACTGCAAATACCGGATTTGATTTTGGTTGATGGAGGAAGAGGACAACTGAATGCGGCATTGGAGGGATTGCATGAAATCGGTTTTGAAGGTGAATGTGAAATTGCCGGAATAGCAAAACGACTGGAGGAGGTTTTTTTACCTGGAAAGGCAGATCCTGTGATGATTCCAAAAACATCATCAGCACTTAAGCTTTTACAAAGAGCACGCGACGAAGCTCATAGGTTTGCAATAACTTACCATAGGAAAAAAAGATCAAAGAGGATTCTTAAAACGGAACTTACTGAAATTAAAGGAGTAGGAGTTAAAACAGCCCAAAAATTACTGAAGGAATTCGGGTCTATTAAGAGAATCAAAGAATTAGATACTGAAGAGTTAAAAGCTGTGGTTGGTCCGGCTGTCGGTAAAACTGTATATGATTACTTTCATGATGAAAGTGTTTAACATATAGCATCATTATGTTATAAAAATATGCAATTTAAATAACTAAGTTTAATCAAGCTAAGTAGGTTTAGTTATTCAGCGAAAATTAATTGCAGTTGTGAATAAATCTATTTTAAACGAATGCAATCTGTTCGCTTGATGTTTACATAAAGAGATATATAACAATCTCAACTAATATTGAATTATGAGACTGAACAAATCAAAACATATTCCAAGTAATTACGACAAAATGCAGG
>JBGTFX010000145.1:0-2481 GCA_041747055.1 Balneolaceae bacterium | reverse complement strand
TGCAAGTGATTTCTCAATTATTATTTGATCCACATCAGAAAGTTGCAACCAGCTTATTTGTACAGATCTGTCCGGTCTAATTTTTGCACTCAACCCAGGAATGATCCTCTCTTTAAAATTTTCTGATCTCGGATCACTTGTACTATTTCTTTCAAAATCTCCGGTTGGTGTTTCACATGATATTATTACCAATGCAACTGATACGATTACGAATAATATTTTTAAAGTATATCTCATCCATCGTTTCTTTTAAAAATTACTTCGAAAATTAAACCCTAACGCTGTAGAACCTTGATCGAAGTCTAGATAGGGATCAAACGACATTTCCTCTCTGTAACCTATGCGTGGCTTTATAAATCCGTCAATAATATTTGCCGCATAAACAACTGCAAAACCGGCCAAAAGCCTGTTCCTGTTACGGGCATGCGACTGTCTCTCCTGATTAAATTTTTCGATTCGATTACCAATTTCTAAAGATTTTTGTATGTCGGTTGTCCAACTATATAGGATAACATTCGAATCATAAAAGCGGTCAGCTTCATGGAATTTATTTCTTTCTCTGAATGCAAGTCCAATTGTAACGACTGATAAACCGATAAAGACACCAGCTTTTACCGGCTGCTTTTGATATAGCTGACTCGCTCCTGGGAGTAATGTCAGTAATCTGGCATTTTTTTTATCAGGCCGGTAATAAAAATCAACAACTTGAAACTGAGGGTTATCAGAAATATTTACATCCGTTCGAACTGTTTTGGAGTTAAATGCTCTGCCTGATAACTTATAATTTCCCGAGCTCTCAATAACTGTCCACCCTATTCCAGTAGAATTTTCGTTCACAAACAATTTTGTGTCGCTGTCGCTTCGAACCATTGCCTTTCCACCCCATACCAGACGAGGATAGGTACTTGCATATTTATTTCTCTCGTTGTCCATAAACTCATTTTGATTTAATTCATACTGATTAGTAGAATCTGCAAACACATCTATATTGAATGAAATATCGAAATAATAAGGCTTGATAATCGTCAGGTGATTTATCCCGGCGACCAGTTTCAGACTATCGGTGCCCGCAAACCTGATAAACCTCGGGTCATTGTAATCCATGTCCACCACAACAAAAAATGAATCGGTTTCCGTTACGAATTGTATAAAGCCGAACTCTTTCTCTTCTTGATCTGTAGTTACTGCGTCTTGGGCATGCAACGGTTTTAAAAAGGAAATAAACACCAAAGATAGAAACAAGAATAATATTTTATTGATCAATTTTTTTAAGCGTTTAAATCTGAATTTAAAATTTTCATATATCCGAACTTTAATAAATCTTAAAAAAGTCAAAATAAACAACAATATCAATTCAAATTTTAATGTCTTCAGGACAAAATATACGGGACTCAGTAAAGCAACCGGATAGCGCATACAAACCGACTCTGACACGTTTTTTTAATAGACCTATGAGTCATTGACAAAACCTCATTTAATTCATAAAATTATAAAAAATTTATATCCAACCGAGAATCTAACACTATGAAAACATGGAATGTATACCTGTCAGGAGAAATACACTCCGACTGGTGAGAAGAGATCAAGAATGGAATTGAAGCAGAAGGTCTGCCGGTGAACTGTACCGCCCCGGTGACGGATCACCCGGCAAGTGATAATTGTGGCGTGGATATTTTGGGCGCTGAAAAGGAAGACTTTTGGAAAGATCGAAAAGGCGCACAAATAAATGCTATTCGTACACGAACACATTTGGAAGATGCAGATATTGTTGTCGTCAAATTTGGTGAGAAATACCGCCAATGGAATGCCGCTTTTGATGCAGGATATGCAGCTGCTTTAGGTAAAAAACTGATCATCATGCATCCTGAAGAACACACTCATGCGCTAAAAGAAGTAGAAGCGGCTGCATTGGCCGTTTGCCAAGAGCCGAGTCAGGTTGTGGAGATTTTGAAGTATGTTACTGTTAAGGAGTAATCGAAGGAATACCCGTCTGACCGCTGTTAATTAAAATCCCCAACAAAATATTACCATAAGCGGTCTGACGGATTCCTCCTCATTTGGGAGTTAATCCAGCTCAATTACCATCGAACCATATCCTTCTACGCCCAATGTTTCTCCGAGTTGAACGGTCTGTCCACTGATGACTTCATAACCTTCGGTAGTACTCTGAATCACTTCTGAAAACCGGGCAAGGTTTAGATCGCGTGAATCTTCATTCGCATTTAGTACCACCATCACCCGTTCGCTGTCGTTGTAGCGAAAATAGACATACACATTGTCTTCCGGGATAAAATGTCTGAGATTTCCATTGTGGATCACATCTTTGTCTTTTCGCCAGTTTGCCATGGTCGTCATATAATCATGCGCTTCCACAACCGGAAATCCGGTTTTTTCAGCCAGCTGAACGCGGCCTTCGTGCGTAAACGCATTGATTGGATCTTCCTCCCAACCGCCGGGAAAGTCTTTCCGCTTGATGCCATC
>JBGTFX010000144.1:0-10628 GCA_041747055.1 Balneolaceae bacterium | reverse complement strand
TAAACATTGCCGATTTTGAAGTTTCATCCCTGCCGGATAAAGAGGTTCCATTTTTAAGAAGGCGAATTGGAATAGTTTTTCAGGATTTCCAGCTATTACCGGATCGAAATGTTTATGAAAATGTTGCTTTTGCTCTCCGGGTAACGGGACAAAAAAAACGTTACATCAAACAGCGTGTACTTGAAGTTTTAGGACTGGTTGGATTGAGCCATAAACGGAAAGCAATGCCCAATGATCTATCGGGAGGTGAACAGCAACGAGTGGTCATTGCCCGTGCGCTTGCAAACGAACCCCGTCTGCTTTTGGCGGATGAACCTACCGGAAATCTAGATCCTGAGGCAAGCGCATCCATTATGGATCTTCTAAAACAAATCAACAATCGTGGAATGGCCGTGCTTATGGTGACTCACGATTATGATGTGGTTCGCAAATACCCATTTCGGACTGTTCAGGTTAAAGATGGTGCCTTGAATGAAATTAAGGTGATTTAGCCTTCAACTACAGCCTATCCGTCAGACGGCTAAATAGTTACAGGGGATAATTAAGTTTATAGTAAAGCCGTCAGACGGATACCTAACCTATTGCTGAGAAACTTTGAAGTGTGAAAACAAAAACAGGAAATTTTAGAAGAGTTTGTGATAGCACCTTTTTTGAAATTCCTGTATAATAGGTGAGAAGAAAGATGTCCAGCTATCAACCGGACATCTTCTAACTACGTTGGCTTTCGGGGTACAACTCGTTTGATCGAGTCATAACAATGTTTGTAACGGATAGATTTAGCGTATGTTCCCCTTTTTTAAAAAAATAATTTATTCATCAGATTGCCTCTCTAAATTCAGTTTATTTCTCTTTATTCTTCAAAAAATTACATGGGAGAAACTCTTCCATGTTGAGGCTGAATTGTCATCTCTTCTACTAACGTTCGAGCAGATAATGTAGTGAGCTCAACCAGCAGAGAAGCGACATCAGATGGATTAATTAACTTTTCCGGACTCATAGTTGATTCGTCCCAGGATGGAGAATGAGTTTGACCTAAATTTACCGCAGTTACCCCAATATCTGTGGATTTCAATTCTGATCTTAATGATCGCGTATAACCCAATAACGCATGTTTTGCCGAAGAATAAGCACCGCTTTCTGCGAGTCCCATCAACGCTCCAACCGAACAAATATTAATGATAAGCGCACGATCCAACTTCTCAAGATCAGGCAGAAATCGCTTTATCACATTCACAGCTGTAAACAGGTTCACATTTATCTGATCGTGAAATTCTTCCGATGTTGTCTCTTTTAACGTCTTGTATAAATACCCTCCCGCATTGTTGATGATAATGCCAATGGGTGGAAACTCATCAGATATTTCTATCGATGCTACGCTTTCCATATTTGTTGCATCGCACTCGATGACAGAAACACTTTTAGCCCCTGCTTTTTCACAGAGCTCTTTTGTTTCATTTAAGTTCTCAGAATTTCGCGCTAAAAGATAGAGATGTCGATTTGTTGCCGTTGCGAATGAAATGGCTATACTTCGGCCAATTCCCTGGCTTGCTCCGGTAATCAATACTGATGATGTTAGGTAAGACATGAATGAGCTAAATTAAACTGGAATTAGAAAGGGCAGACTCGTCTGTTGTGTCACTGATTTTCATCAGAAATTTTACCTACGGTACATTAATAAATTTATGCGTCTGTAGACTAATTCCCCATTTTGGATTTTCTTTTACATAGTCTACAATCAATTTTATTGACGATGGCGTTTCCCATTCAGGCTGTAAAAGTAATTTTGTTGATGGAGGGCATTTTTTGGCATTCTCTTCGGCCCATTCAATATCTTTGTTTTTCAATACCACAACCTTTAATTCATCCACGTATGGAAAATTTTCATCCAGTGGTTTCTTAAAGCGTTTTGGTGAAAGTGTTACCCAGTCGAGCTGACCCGATAACGGAGAAGATCCGCTTGTTTCGATATGTACTTCAAGTCCTTCTTGTTTTAAGCGAACCGTTAACGCTTCTAAGTTATGAAGTAATGGTTCACCTCCCGTAATTACCGCAAACTCAGCTTTGCTCTCCACTGCTCGTTTCACGATATCACCGGTCGTCATATTTGGATGTTTTTCTTCATCCCAACTCTCTTTCACGTCACACCACCAGCAATTTACATCACACCCGGCTGTTCGGATAAAATATGCGGGGCGTCCGGTATGCGCACCTTCTCCCTGGATGGTATAAAAATCCTCCACAATGGGATACTCAACTGCGTTCAGTGCCGCTTTTTCGTCGTTTGCCATAGTTAAGGCTTCTCGTTTAAACATCTTTATCCGTGTATTCAACCCAGCTATTTTCTGTTTCCCATACGGTTACATGCAGCTCTATACCACCGGGGATTTTATTCAGCGTTTCTTTGTGTATGTATTCTGCAATTCGCTCGGCTGTGGTGGGTACAGGAATTGACTCATTTAACACAGTGTGATCTAATCCACCTTTGGTACCGTCGGCAGCTGCCCATTTAAGTTCTTTAAAATCGCATACCATATCATCTGATTTCAGATATTTTGATGGATTTAGTTTATGCGATTTTGCCTGTATATGGACTTTATACGTGTGTCCATGCATTCTTGCACATTTACCGTCATATCCATCAATTTGGTGAGCGGCATCAAAAGTAAATTCTGTATGTAAAACCCAGGTTGGCATTTTTAAAAGTACCTAAAATTGAAAATCATTCGGTTTATTCGATAGCCTGTAAAAATAAGGAATATTTTGGTGTTTTACACCCTTCGCATAAGATGGTGCAAGTATACTTGTGCCCACATGCTAGAAAGTTAGAGGAATGAAGGATTAGAAGTAAAACACCAGCAGTGAGGGGCAGTTTGCGAGGGAATTTAATTATTTGACAAGATTTATCACCGACCCCGGAGGGGGCAAATATTATTAGTCCATAAAGCCATTCTATAAACTTAATGATATATAATCCTTTGATAATTTATCTGCTCAGATCCGAGCGTTGATATTGCGAAGGCATGCTTCGCGGTGAAATCCGGGGTAATGAGACGCATTAAAAAACCCATCGGATTAAATATTTATTAGGGTTTAGAATCTAATTCCGATGGGTAAATTGATGAAACCCAATCAACGCATCTCTTTCCATGAATAAATTCATGGGAAAAACCCTCGTATTTACCCACATACCCCAACAAATCATAGGGGTTATTTAAATTGCTCAAATTTCTGATTCAACCCAAGAAGCTCCTACGGAGCTATTTCATTCGGCAGTTGGTAATCATTTATCAACAACTCACCCCTGTATGCAGGCCGCCGGATCCCAGAAATGCTTCTCAATATCAACGGTGTAATCACTTGAAAAATGAACACCCTCCTGTTTCAATCTTTCCCGCATAGTATCATCAGGGAAATAGGCGCGGCCCGTAAGCTGACCCAACCTGTTTACAACCCGATGTGCAGGGATATCCTCTCCATTTGTAATTGAATTGTTGAGTGCATATCCAACCATTCTTGCTCCTGATCGTACTCCCAGAAATCCCGAGATAGTTCCATAGGTCGTCACCTTTCCATGAGGAATTCGCGAAACCACTTCATACACTTTTTGATAATAATCTTTCTTTGATGTGCTCATAATTCTAATTAATAAGACCTGACAGCGTACGAACAAAGTGAGTTCCTGTCAGCGTCGGCAGCTAAGTAAGAAAAATTTCTACAGGTTCTACTATCACTCTAAATCCAACGCTGACAGATCCGGTAGATGTTTTCAGGTCTAATTTTACGTATCCAACAAATCTTTTAATTCCTTAATCTGCTCAGATGTTAACTGCCCGGATTTCTGTGTGATGGTCAATGCCTGAAGTCCCAAATTTTTGTAGAGATTTTTTGTCAGTTCAGGAGCTTCATTCAGATCCTTTAAATGTTGTTTGATAGTATTCAGATCTCCCCTCTTTACAGGGCCGGATAATGATTGATGCGTTCCTTTTTCCTCTATATTGCGGAGAGTCTGACGAATGATGGGAGACAAAACCTGAAGGCCGTTCTCTATTCCATTGTTCGATGTTATCTGATCTACTATATCCATCAGTGAAACCAAATAATTGGATGCAAACACGGCCGCGATATGCATTGAACGTTTTTGATCGGGAGTTAATTTGAAGCTTTGAGCACCAAAATCACGGACAATTTCTTCAAGCTTTTTAATTAAAATCTCATCCCCCTCAAGACTGATATAGATATTTTTTAATCGATCAGTACTATCCCCTTTCGTGAAGGTTTGAAGAGGGTGCATGGATGCAATTGCACCACCCTGTTTTTGAATAGTAGAGAGAATACCTAATGATTTCGCGCCTGACAAATGAACCACAGAATGGCGGCTCCAATCAATTTCTTGATTGGATAAATTTTCAGAAACTTCTGCAATATTATCATCCGGAACGGTAATGAAAATAATCTCGCCGAGGTCTGATGAGGTTTTAGGGAAATCATATTCTGCCTGAAGTTTTTTTCCATCAGACATCAGAAAACTGTCCTCCATTCGATGCCCCCAAACTGACCGGAGCGAGTAATCTGATTGTCGAAAAAAATCAACTAATGCAGAACCTACCGCTCCCCGGCCAATAATTGAAATGGAGGGTTTGGATTCCATCACCCGATAATGGCCTTACGTTCAATTTCGGCAAAACCTGAATACAGAACATCTTCGCCGTTATTTATCGCCCGTTTATGATTTAAATGCAGCTTCATGCCCCATTTTTCGGCAATCAGTAATCCTGTAATAAATGAACCCAATCCGGTGATGTTCGATTCATCGGAATTTAAATAGTTCATTAACCCGGAAATATTCTTTTCGCTGTAATATCTCATTACTTTTTCTATTTCATCTCTATCGGCTTGATTGAGATCACAACAAAAAACGATGAGTGTATTTCGTGACGCTAAAATCTCTTCCAGCGCATGAGCCAGTTCTTTTACGATGAAAGACGTTTCATCCGTTATTTGAAGGCTCAGTACTGAAAAATCATCCAAGGTACATTGGAGCATCATCAACTGAGAATACAGACTCAGATCTTCATTATACGCTTCATCATCAATGAAAAAGTCATCATCTTCGTCGCAAAGCTCATTTCGAAGCTTGTCATTTACGGGAATGGATCCCAGCGGCGTTTCAAAATGCTTCATGGACGGCATGGGCAGTTTGCGTTTATGGCTGCCAAACTGTGATTCTATTACAACTACAGAGTCAAAATCATCTGAAGCAATACGACTGTAAGAGTCACAAACTTCATCAAAGTTTTTTGTATTAATTTCTGTGGGTGAAAAAAGAATCCGAATGGTATTAGTGTCGGTCTTTTGGCGGGCTTTTGCATCAGATAATCCCTTCTGTATGGCTTCCCGGCTAAATGAGGTGATATTCATAAATAATTATGGTCTGGTAGACAATTTAAAAAAGCAGATAGAGATCCACTGATCACTTATCTGAAAACTACGAATTTTTGCTTTTCTTCCATCATTAAATTGCACAGAAAAAAATGAGTCTTCGATTTGCTTTATCAACACACTGTTCATTGGATTTCGAAGTCCGGTTCCGATCGCTTTTAATGCCGCTTCTTTCAGCGTCCATATTTGAATAGCCGGATATTGATCATATAAAGATGAGCTTTCTTTTGGGTGCGCCATTCGACTGGATAGTCTTGGATGTACCTTCCTTTGGGTAGATTCCATATCTAACCCAACTATATATTCACGGGAAATAGCTCCGCTTACTGCACCATTTGTATGTGAAAAACTTATTGAGATTTCCTCTCCATCTATATATGCCCTGGGTTTCTCATATTTCTCTGTGATGATTTTTGGCGTTGCCTTTTCTAATTTTCTTACCACCATTTCTTCAATAAGTTTCCTTCCTGACTCAGATTCCGCAGATTCCACACTTTGGGTATCTTTAGGTGGATTCATTTTTTCATAGCAGATAAAAATCGTTTCAGGAAGGTCGGGGTGATGAACACTATTTAGATTGGGAAATTTCTGACTCAAAATGGCTTCTGATTTTGGTTTAGATCGGTTTTTTTTATCAGATATGATAAATATAGACTTTTCATTTGGGTATTTGGAAAAATAACTTTCAACCATGATAAATTTAAAACCGCAAATTCAGGCGGTTATTTTAGTAAATATTCCTTAATCCTTTTATATCTGATAAGCGGGTGCCTTCTTCCCTTCTTTTTTGTATTTTGTTCAGCTTGTAAACAAAACAAATTTTGATAGAAAATAACTCCATGAGCAACGCTGAACCGTCCATTAGTGAACAGCAGGCAATTCGAAAAGAGAAGTTAGATCAACTTCGCGAACTAAATGTAAATCCCTACCCTTACAGCTACGATGTTACCCACACATCCGCTGAAATTTTGGCTGATGAAGATTCCTACATCACAACTACCCCGGATGAGCCGGGTGATGCCAAAAGAGTTTCTGTAGCAGGTCGTGTAATGACCCGCAGAATTATGGGTAAAGCCGCCTTTTTCACTCTTCAGGACTCAAAAGGAACTATTCAAGTTTATATCCGAAGAGATGACGTTGGCGTTGAGGAGTATAATAAAGTATTTAAGAAACTGGTCGATATTGGTGACTTTGTCGGCATAGTAGGATTTGTATTTAAGACCGGAACGAAAGAAACAACCATCCATGCCGAAAAATTTGAATTTTTAGGCAAAACCATTCGCCCCATTCCCACTCCCAAAGAAGTGGAAAATGAAGCCGGTGAAACGGTAACGTATGATGCATTTACGGACAAAGAGCAGCGTTATCGTCAACGTTATGTGGATATGGTAGTCAACCCTGAGGTTCGGGAGACGTTTCGGAAACGAACTCAGATTGTTCAAACCATGAGAAACGTGATGAACGAGCGCGGCTATCTTGAAGTGGAGACTCCAATTCTACAGCCCATCTACGGTGGCGCTGCAGCCAAGCCTTTTGTGACTCACCATAATGCCCTGGATATGGATTTGTACCTGAGAATTGCCAATGAGCTCTATCTAAAGAGATTGATTGTTGGTGGATTTGATGGTGTGTATGAGTTCTCAAAAGATTTTAGAAATGAAGGCCTCTCCCGTTTTCACAACCCTGAGTTTACACAGGTAGAACTCTATGTAGCCTACAAAGACTACAATTGGATGATGGACTTTATGGAAGAGATGATCGAAAAAGTTGCTCTTGAACTACACGGTTCAACAACTGTTACTGTTGGCGAACACGAAATTAATTTTGAGCGTCCCTGGCCACGTATTCCGATGTACGAAGCAATCGAAAATGAAACCGGTCACGACTTATCAGGCAAATCCACTGAGGAGATTTTTGATATTGCCAAAAGCCTGCACATAGATGTGGACGAGAGCATGGGCAAAGGAAAACTCATCGATGAAATTTTTGGGGAAACGGTTGAACCAAAATTAATTCAGCCTACGTTTATTACGGATTATCCCATTGAAATGAGTCCTCTTGCGAAAAAACATCGCACAAAAGAGGGACTTGTGGAGCGATTTGAAGCCGTTTGTAACGGCAAGGAAATTGCCAATGCCTTTACGGAGCTAAATGACCCGGTGGATCAGCGAGAACGATTTGAAGAGCAGGCACGCTTACGAGCCGATGGCGATGAAGAAGCGATGACCGTTGATGAGGATTTTCTTCGCGCAATCGAATATGGCATGCCTCCAACAGCAGGAATCGGAATCGGAATCGATCGCCTTACAATGATTATGACAGACTCAGATTCCATTAGAGACGTTCTGTTTTTCCCTCAGATGAGACCTGAATAAGTTGGAAATTCTGAATTCCCTAATTCCCTAATCCACTAACTCCCTAATTACCTAATTTACTAATCCCTAATTACCTAATTTACTAATCCCATAACCTGCACCTTGCATGAATTTTACATGGTATGTAGCAAGTCGATATTTTCGCGGGAATAACCGAGAATCGAGATTTCTCTCGTTTATTAAGATTATGTCCATTGCCGGGGTGGCTGTGGGCGCTGCCGGTTTGCTGATTGCCCTTTCTATTGTTCATGGTTTTAAATCTACCATCAACGAAAAAATTCTTGGTTTTGCCCCTCATGTGACTGTACAAATGTACATGGGGCAGAATATTCAGCGGGCAGATACACTTCAAACCTGGCTGGAAGATGTACCCGGTGTAGATCAAGCTCATCCCGCAATTACCGGCGAAGTGATGATTCAATCCGTAAGAGATATCAGCGGTACCGTCATTAAAGGAGTGAATCCCGGTGGTGATGTAACTAAGCTTAGAGAGTACATCACACAAGGCGAATATAACCTTGAGATGAATGAAGATCATCTACACGGAATTATACTTGGAGCAGCACTGGCAAGATCTATTGGCGCAGAAATTGGAAGTAAAGTTACAGTCTTCGCACTTGATGGGCTCCCGTCTCCGTTTAACACTCCCGAAATTCAGCAGTACTATTTGAGCGGTATCTATCAAACCGGAATTGACAGGTTTGATGATAATTTCGCCCTCACAAATATCACGAGTACCAGACGACTTTTTGATCTTGGAGCCCGTCAGGCTTCTGTAATGGAGATCAATTCACAAGATTTGAGCGAAATCCCTACAGTTTACGGAGCCATTCGAGATGGCACATCGTTTCCTTACGTCACCGAAAATATATATCAGCGATATCGCAATATTTTTGCGTGGGTTGATCTGCAAGAAGAAACCATTCCGTTTGTAATTAGCGTAATGATTATCGTTGCAGCCTTTAACCTGATCGGCACTATTTTAATGATGGTTCTCGAACGCGTTCGGGATATTGGCATATTGAAAACAATCGGTGCCAAGAGTAAAGCAATTCATCGGGTATTTCTTCTTGAAGGGCTTTTTGTGGCTGTTTCCGGGCTTATCATTGGGATAGGTATATCCCTGCTTTTTTATTGGATACAGGTACAGTACGAAATCATCCCGCTTACGGAAGAAAACTACTACATGAGCACCGTTCCGGTGGAGCCTCATCTGTTAGATTTTATAATTGTAATTGCGGTAACCATTTTTCTTTGCACACTCGCATCGTGGCTTCCCGCGCGAATTGCAGCAAAAACAGATCCGGTGAAGGTTCTTACTTTTGGGAGATAGATTTTCCTTTCAAGAGGAACCTTAACAACATCCCAAACTTATTCTCTAAATCTCTAATTCTCTATTAGCAGCGGAGCTGCCTTCCTCTCTGTTCGCAGCAGAGCTGCGGAACGAAATTCATTACCTCACTTCACATAGTGCCGAAGACCTGTATATC
Organism: Balneolaceae bacterium; assembly: GCA_041747055.1. Lineage (GTDB taxonomy): Bacteria > Bacteroidota > Rhodothermia > Balneolales > Balneolaceae > SW132. The sequence continues at coordinate 1,324 of JBGTFX010000144.1, read as the reverse complement.
TCTCCAGTGGGCGCTCAATACCACGGATTACTAAGTCGAGAGAGCCATAAACGTTAAACCCGCTTTTTGACCGGGTCACTGCTGTGTAAAGCAACTCTCGAGATACAAGTGGGGTATCTTCGCGAGGTAAAAGCAGCTGAACCTTGTCAAATTCTGATCCCTGGCTTTTATGAACCGTAATAAAATAGGCCGGTGTAAAATGAACCAACCGCTGGGGTGATATTTTCTGCACAGTATTCCCTGATTCCACAAATACACTGAAATTCCCTTCTTTACTTTGCACACAAAAACCTAAATCACCATTAAATATTCCAAGGTCATAATCATTTTGAGTAATCATTATTGGTCGTCCGTGATACCATCCATTCTCCATTTGCACCAATCGATGGTCTATCAGGTATTTTTCCATCAGCTGATTCAACCTTTCTGTGCCAGTCAATCCACGTCGCAGCACAGCAAGCCAAACTGACTGCTTCCAAAATTTCATCAATTCATCCTGATGAATCATACGTTTCGTCAGCTTTACTTTATCTGCCAAGTCCATCAGAATTCTCTGTATATCCTCCCCTTTTCCGTACGAAAACTCATGGTGAGAAATGTCATTAAACTCACTGAATAGCTTCGTAAGCATATCTTCATCTGCTGTTCCCTTTTTGATCACATCAGCCAGTGAACCAATTCCGCTTCCTTTATCAAACCGATAGCTTTTTGTTAAATAGACAATATAATCATGAATCGAGCTTTGATCCTGCTCCGGTAAATTAAAAATCCCCATCTGCTGTAATAAAATTGATGTTTTGGATCGAAAACTGTTCACCTTTTTCTGACACAAATCAGCAAAAACGGAACCCGCTTCCACCGAGGCAAGCTGATCTTTATCACCCAGTAAAATCAGTTTTGTATCCTGTCCGATGTGGGAAATAAGCCGGTTCATTAGAGTTAAATCGATCATGGACGCTTCATCAACCACAATCATATCGTAAGGAAGAGTTTTCTTTTCAATCGGTGGCAATAGACTTTCCCTGCTCTCAATTCCTGACAGTAACCGATGCACTGTTTTCGCTTCAGACGGGAACTTTGTCCGTTCGTCTTCACTTTTTATGATTGATTTTAACTGCTCCGTAAGAGCTTCTCCCATTCTACCGGCTGCTTTTCCCGTGGGTGCAGCAAGAGCGATTTTAAGCGGACGCTCAGCAAGCCGCTGATGCAGTGCCAAAATTCGTGCAATAGTCGTGGTTTTACCGGTTCCCGGTCCGCCCGAGATAATTAGAAATGGTTTGATGACAGACATCCCTGCAGCTACTTTTTGCCAATTTAAATCATC
>JBGTFX010000143.1:0-3364 GCA_041747055.1 Balneolaceae bacterium | reverse complement strand
TTAGCATAATCCCTGCAATGATTAAGGCCAATGGTGTACATCCAGGATGAAAATTTTGAATTCCCATTAAACTGATGAAGCCTCATGTAAATCTTAACAAAAATCTCCTGTACCAACCCCTTAACCTCTTCTTCATTTTTTTCGAATGACCGAACAATATGAAAAAGCATGGGTGAATACTGGTCAACAATATTTTTATACAGCTCCTTTTTTCCATTAAGGATCTCAGAAACTATATCGGCATCTAAATCTTTCACGTTCTGTTCATGAGCATTTTTGTTTCGAACGCCTTTGCAAAAGTATGACGATCATAAAAGCGATTGGTTACTAATTTTTTTCAAATTTAAAATAGGAAGATGATAAAGTGTTTTAAAATCAATCCATTCGTTTAATTTTGAGCACTATATTTATCATATTTAGTCTTTAATCAGTCTACTATATATGCACAAATTTATTCTATTTATTGTTACCATTTTTCTAATCTCTTGTAATGGTGAAAGTAATGAGCAATCCACTTCCAATGAGTCTTCAGCTACACCTGTTGCCGGTTTTGAAGTGACCAAACAAGATCTATCACGAACGGTTTCTGCTTCCGGGGCGGTTCGTGCATTAAATATACAGCAAATTGGCGCACCTTTTTCTGGAATTATCAATTCTGTTTTTGTTGAAGAGGGAGATTATGTTAATGAGGGCGATATACTTGCAACGTTTAACCTTCATGAAATTCAGGCTGAACTTAGGAGAGCAGAGGCCCAACTTAGAGAAGTGGAACAGCGGCTTAATCGATCCCGCGCTTTGTTGGTCCGTGAAGCAATCAGCCGATCAGAATTTGAAGATTTAGAGGCAGAGAGAAATGTTTCGGCGGCTGAAAAAGAGATTTGGGAAACAAGATCCAATTTGGGAGAAATTAAAGCAAGCCAACCCGGAATTATTACAGAACGAACTATAGAACCGGGCTCGCCAGTATCGGCAAACGAACGACTTTTTCAGATAGAAAATTTATCAAGACTGGTAATTCGAGTGGGAGTATCCGAACTGGATGTCATCCATATTAATCCTGAAGATAGTGTAACTGTTCGGTTTGATGCGTTTCCAAATCAGGCAATGAGTGCAAAAGTTCGTCGGGTATTTCCAGCAGCGGAAACATCAAGCCGCAGGTTTTTGGTTGAAGTGGAATTGGAAGATAATTCAGACGTTACCGTGCGCCCCGGATTTATGGCTCGGGTACGTTTTGATGTCGATCAGCGCAGCGAAGTCATTGCTGTTCCCAGTGAAGCTTTGCTGGCTTCACAGCGCGGAGAAGACTTTTTATACAAGATTGAAAATGATTCACTGACCAGGGTGGATGTAGAAACTGGTGTTTCCCGAAGAAATATGACACAGATTCTCAACGGTTTATCCGTTGGTGATGTAGTAGTGGGAACGAACCCAACAAATTTAAGTGAAGGTAACCGAGTACGAATTACGGAATGGATTGAATAAGTGATGAGTAAATCAGACGCAAAAAATTCCCTTAAACCATCCAAGACAGGTATTACCGGGGCCACCATTCGCCGTCCGATCGGGACCATTGCGATCGCCTCAGTAGTAATCGTTTTAGGTTTCTTTTTTCTTGAGCGGCTTGCTGTAGACCTTCTACCTACAATCAACTATCCTCAAATTCGAGTGACTGTTAATTATCCAGGAACGGCGCCGGAAGTTATGGAACAGCAGGTAACGCGCGTTCTTGAAGCCAATCTGGCAGCAACCGAAAACCTTGTAAGTATAGAGAGCCGAGCCTCGGAAGGCAGAACAAATGTGAATCTGATTTTCGAATATGGCACCAATATTGACCTGGCTATTCAGGATGCGTCGCGAAATATGGAGCTGGCACGAACTCAGCTTCCTCCCGACATCGATCCCCCCCGACTCTATAAATTCGACCCGTCGCAAGACCCCGTTTACGAAGCCGGATTTACCTCCAGTATACGTAACCCGATGGAAGTAAGAGATTGGCTCGAAACCCGCCTTTCCCCACAATTGCAATCTATTCATGGAGTGGGTGGTGTTGAGGTTGCAGGGGGTATGGTTCGCGAAATTCAGATCATCATCGATCAGGAGCGTTTGAGTTATTACGGGATACCCATCTCCTATATCGAACAAACTCTGGAAAACGAAAATATAGACTTGGCTGCAGGACAAGTTACATCACAAACATTTGATGTAATGGCCAAAACGGACGGCCGGTTTCGTACAGTAGATGAAATTAATGATATCCTGATTTCGATCCCCAATTCAGACCAGAAAATATACCTTCATGAGATAGCCCAGATAGTGGACGGTCATCAAGATCAACGAATATTTGTACGCCTGAATGGGCAGGCAGCAACTCAATTATCCATCACTAAATTACCGGATGCAAATACTTTGGAGGTAATTAATGGGGTGAAAAGCGAAGTCGAACGGTTACGTAATAGCGGTTTTATACCCGCTGATATTAATTTTGAAGTGGTGACCGATCAATCCTTTTTTATTGAAAGTTCTATTGGCGCTGTGAGTACCGCTGCAATATTGGGGGGAATTCTCGCCATGTTGGTTGTACTTGTATTTTTGGGTAGTTTTCGAAAAGCGTTCATCATCAGTATCTCCATTCCAATTGCAATACTCGCTACGTTTGCGATGATGGGAATGAGTGGATTAACGCTGAATATTATGAGTCTGGGAGGACTTGCCCTGGGTGTTGGCCTGCTGTTGGATAACTCAATTGTGATGTTGGAAAATATCTATCGTCATCGCGAAGAATTAAAGAAATCCACCGAAGACGCCGCTTTCGATGGCGCAAAAGAGGTAACCTCAGCTGTAATTGCATCCACCATGACCAACCTCGCCGCAGTGGTTCCATTTCTGCTTATTACGGGACTTGCCGCTATGATATTTCAGGAACTGATTATTACCATTTCATTTGCAATATTTGCATCTCTTGCTGCTGCACTGACTCTTGTGCCAACGTTATCTGCACTTTTTAATAAGCTTAAATTTAAAAGCGGATTTGAAAACAGCCGTTTTATCAAAGCTTTTAATCGGGGACTTCTAACATCGACCAACGGTTATTTATCGATTGCAAAACATGCATTCCGTTTTCGTATTTGGGTAGTAGGCACGGCTTTCCTGCTTCTCATCGGATCATTCTACCTGCTAAATACACTGGGTAACGAATTTCTTCCACAGGTGGATGACGGAAATGTTGGTGTAAATTTGAATTTACCACCCGGCTCCCCTCCAGATGTTACAAACCGGTATGCACTCCTGGTAGAAGAAAAAATAAACGAAATGCCTTACGTAAACCATGTCTTTGGTCTATCGGGTGGTCATTTAGGCGGCGGAA
>JBGTFX010000142.1:10000-18479 GCA_041747055.1 Balneolaceae bacterium | reverse complement strand
ATGGTGAATTTCTGATAGAAGCACGTTTTTTTCTTGAAGGGAGTCGCTGATTTTTTTCTCATTTACTTTTTGATTGGTAATATCACTTATTACAAAAACATGGTTAAGAGTTTCAGTCAGTTCATCATTGACGATTGAATGAGAATAAATTACAGGAATGGTATTTCCGTCTATTGTTTTTACTACCGTCTCTTTAAGTATTACTTCTTTTGCGTTATCGTCTAAATATGTTCGTATTTCATTTTGATCCTTTTTCCTAAACAATTCCCATATATCAACGCCTTCTAAATCACTTTTGGAATAGCCAAGTTTATCATAAACCGCTCTGTTCGACATAATAACACCGCCCTTATTAGACGTCACAAAAAGCATATCTCCCATCGATTGGATAATGTTATTTACATACGATCGTGACACCATGCTTTTACTCAGGCTTTCCGTCATTTTATTGAAGCTGTCAGCCAATTTCCCCAATTCATCTTTCGAGTTAAGATTTATACGCTGATCAAGCTTTCCATCACCAATCTCTCTTGCTGCTGATGTTAATATATTTAATGGGCTCGCAATAGAACGATACACAATTAGTGCCAGGAACAGTGATAAAGCAAATCCAAAAATCGTGATTGTTACTATTTTCTCAACGGTTGCTTCAGATCGAACCTGTATCTTTTCGAGCTGTAGATCTACAAAAGCATTGGAGTTCTCCCGAAGACGATTTAATATGGGAAAAAGTGTATTTCTGAAATAAGGTTCAATTGTAACATTATAAGCTTCTTCACCGAACTCCCCCTCTCTATCAATTTCCAGAATTTCCTGAACTAATGATTGATACGGTCGATAGCCATTACGCAGCGAATCCACTAATACCCTATTTCGATCAGCATAATTCTTCAAAGCACCCTCTACATAACTACTCGCTTTTGCTTGTTGATCAACTTTTTCCAACACACTCGAAAAACGGTTCAGGCTTTCTACAATCACTGCTTCTGATTGACGAACCTGTGAATATGTTTGAAGTGAGGTATCTCCTATCCTTATTTTGCGATTTTCCACAATGAAGTTTCGAGTGTATAGAAGCGAGTTTTGCAACTCTACCGTCATTCTTTCACTTTCATTTATCAAGTCTGACTTTATTTCGTTGCTAAAATAGTATGATAATGAGCCGGTTACGAGCAGTAACAGGGCAACGAGAGAAAAGCCAAGTAGTAATTTTGTGGCTAAACGCATGTAAATATTTTAAGATACCCGGAAATTAAAGAGGACGCTTTACAGTAAGGTACTGATTCCTGCTTTTTGTTAAGCAACTAGTTTAATAAAACGACAAATGGAATGCAGGTTTAATCGTGGATTCACGTCAATATTCACAATGTTTAATATTGAATCGCCTTTATAATTGCCTCTTCAATGCTTTTTTCGTTTGGAAGAACCGAATTCATTAATCCTATGTTGTAGGGCATTGGAATATTTGGCATAGTAAGCCTTTCTACAGGAGCGTCTAAAAACTGAAAAGCATCTTTCATGAGAGTTGATGAAATCTCTGCTCCAAATCCGGCCGTTTGAGTGTCTTCGTGAACAATCAAACAACGATTAGTTTTCTTTACAGATTCTAACACAGATTCCTTATCCCACGGAGAGAGTGTTCGAAGGTCTAAAATTTCTGCATCAATTTTACTGTTCTCTACAGCATTTTCGCAGCGTTCACACATGGCTCCCCAAGTTACTACGGTGATCTTATTTCCGGACCGCAACGTTTTTGCTTTCCCAAAAGGAACTACAAAATCATCTCCGGGGTAAGGTTTGCGTGCATATTTTGCATCAAGCATATTTCGGTGTTCAAAAAAGATGGTAGGATTGTTACTTCTCATTGCCGAGCGTAGAAGTCCTACAGCATCTTCTGCATTGCATGGATAGGCAACTTGCCAGCCAATCATGTGGGTAAAAAATACTTCATTTGATTCGCTGTGCCATGGATCACCCACCTTGGCGAAACCACCCGGCATTCTCACCACCATAGGGGCTGCAAATTTATTTGCCGTTCTCCATCGAATCGTACCGCAATTTTTGATCTGTTCGGTTGCGGGATCAGCATATTTCCGGAATTGAATTTCAGCAACAGGCATCAATCCAGAGTAAGCTAAACCCACCGCCCGGCCAATAATTCCTTCTTCAGATAAACTTGTATCAAATACTCGTTCTTCGCCAAAGTTCTTTTGCAAATCCATTGTTGCGGCGTGTACCCCACCTTTCGCTCCCACATCTTCACCAAATACAACCAGCCTATCATTCAGTTCGAGTTCTTTACTCATTGTACGGCGAATACCCTCAACAATATTAATTCGCTGCTTTTCAGGATTCGATTCCTCAGTCCCTTTTGGCAGTTCAATTCCTTCGGCTGTGAGTCCACCCACCAATTGAGCGTCAGACTCTCCATTTTCAGAAAACACATATTTCTGTACATCTTCAGTGGCAGGATCCGGCCGATTCCATGCTTTTTCAGCTACTTCATCAATGGTTTCTTTGCAGGATTTTTCAAGTTCTTCCCACTCTTTTTTTGAAATCTTTGAAGGCACTAAAAACTTTTTAAGCTTCTTTAGCGGATCGTTTTCTTTTTCCTTCTTCAAAAATGATTCCTCTTTGTAGGATTGATTATCCTGATAGGAATGGCCGTTTAAACGAGGCACGGTCAGCCTGAGCAATACAGGGCCTTTTCGGGATCGAACGTAATTAACAGATTCATCAATTAGTGAATTTGCCTTTTCAGGATCGGTACCATCACCGTCAAAAATCCGAAGATTTTTAAAGGAATATAAATTATTGGCGATGTTGGCTCCGGGAGTCTGCATATCACTTCCTACAGATATGCCGTAACCATTATCTTCAATATAAAACAGTACCGGTAAGTTAAGTGTGGTAGCAATCGTAAGTGCTGACCAAAAACCATTTGTGGCAACCGAACCATCTCCACCAAGAATTACAGAAATTGCGCCATCGTATGATGATTCTTTCAGAACCTTACGACGATATTCTATTCCCTGCGCCCATCCAACAGCTGGAGTATACTGTGATCCCACATCTCCGGCCATAGGCAGTACTGTAGGTCCGTCTTTACCGGGTAAATTACACACAACTCCAATATCACGGCCATCACTATAACCACCTGATTTACCCATCGGTGAAGCCATGGCATCTTCAAAATCAAGCCCTAAGGAAAGCATCAGTGGCCTGGAGCGATAGTAAGCACTGGCAGCATCTTTAGCATGTGTTAAATATTGCCCCAAAAGAATTTGAGCCATTTCGTGCCCCCGAGCAGAGAACTGGTATAAGACTTTTTTTCCGGGAACCAGCTCATTTTCTTCTTTGTCATCCATCGCTCTGGATATGAGCATTGTTTTAGCAACATCAACCCAATCAATCTCTACCTTACCTACTTTACTGCTTCCCATTATTAAATTTTTATTAAACTGAAATTTCTGCTGATACTTTTAAAAAGCTTTTTCGAAAATGCTTCATCTCCTTTTCCGTGCCAATTGTAATTCTGACACAGTTTGGCAGGCCAAATGCATTTATTTGCCTTAAAATAACACCTTCTTCCAACATTGCCTGAGTAAAATTCTTGGCTGATTCCTCATCATCCAAGATCATCATCACAGAATTGGAGATCGATTCGGCATATTTAACCTTATTTTCATCAAAAAACCCATATAGCTTTTCACGTCCTTTATGAACTAATTCAATGCTTTTGCTTAGAAAATCTTCATCCTTATAGGCGGCAAATGCAGCAGCCTGAGCCGGAGCTGTTGGTTCAAAAGTCAGTTTAGTTTTCATCATTTGTGTGATAATTTCCTCATCAGCAAAACAGTACCCGATCCTAAATCCGGCTAAACCATATGCTTTCGAGAATGTTCGTAAAATCACCATATTTTCTTTACGATAGTCCATAGCCTCAGGATAGTCATGAACACCTTTTGCAAATTCATAGTAAGCTTCATCTGCACCTATCCGTATATCATCAGGAATATTACTGATGAGCTTTGAAAATGAATCTTTATCGATATAAGTCCCTGTAGGATTATTGGGATTCGCGATATACACCATTTTGGTATCATCGTCAATAGATTTAAGAATCCCATCTACATCATAACGATAATCATCAGTTACCGGAATTTTTTTTACGTGTGCTCCCATCACTCCGGCTTGCACAAAAAAGCCAACAAATGTTGCATCTGCCGTTATGGTCACATCATCTTTTTGTAAAAAAGTCCTACATAGAATAGAAATTATACTTTCTGAGCCTGCAGCAATAAGAACCTCTTCTTCCTTAACTTTATTTTTAGCAGCAATCGCAGATTTTAAAATAGATGCAACAGGGTCAGGATAGTCCTGAATATTTTGCAAAGCATTTTCAACAGCTTGATGAACGGTCGGACTATGACCAAGCCTATTCTCGTTGGAGGCAAGTTTAGATATTTGTAAAGGTTTGTACAGCTCTTTAACTTCAGCAATTGTTTTACCCGCTACATAAGGTTTTAGCTGCTGTATATGGCTTGGAATTTCAAACTTATTTTTAAAAGACATGTAATCCTGATGGATGAAGTTTACCTTACTTTAAATAATGCTATAAGATGCAAAGAAAGCGCTTTTAATATCAACAATTTATTTGAATGATATCAAGCAGTTCTTGTTATTAAATGAACTACTTAAAAATAAATAACCTATGGCAAAGCATATTTTAGTTACGGGGGCGAGCAGGGGAATTGGTTATGAAACTGCAAAGTACCTTGCGGGTAATAATTGTACAGTTACAGCAATTGCACGATCTGAAGAAAGATTAAATGAATTAAACAAGACAAATCCCGAGAATATATATCCTTTAGTAATGGATATTACGAATGTGAATGCAGGATCTACCATTAATGATCATTTAGCATTAGTAAATAAAAAAATAGATGGATTGATAAATAATGCAGGACTCCTTATCAATAAGCCTTTCCATGAATTATCTCGAGAGGATTGGTACAGGCAGATGGAAGTGAATTTGTTTGCACCTGTTTTTTTGATAAAAGAACTATTTAACTCATTTAACAAAGGGGCACATATCGTCAATATTGGTAGTATGGGAGGGTTTCAGACAAGCAGTAAGTTTCCTGGGTTAACGGGTTATAGTGTTGCTAAAGGGGCACTTTCAATTCTCACAGAATGTGTTTCAACCGAATATGCTGAGCATAATATTTCATGTAACTGCTTATGTCTTGGTGCTGTTCAAACAGAAATGCTCAATAAAGCTTTTCCTGGAATAAAGGCACCTGTTTCACCTAGTGAAATGGGTAAATATATAGGCAACTTTACCCTTGAAGAACATAGATTTTATAATGGAAAAATACTTCCGGTTTCACTGATGGATCCCGGTTAAGATATTGCCTATGTACAGATAATTTATTTTACTAACTTTATATAAAGACAAAAAAATATTTTCATGAGAAAAATAGGTATATCGATTCTGTTAGTTTCCGCCTTATTAGTTTTTAACCAAGAACATACAAAAGCGCAAACAACCGATCTTTTAGGATTTAATATTTTAAATGGAGCGGTTACCGGTTCCATTGCCGGATTAGCAACCATGGGTTTAAAGAACAGTAATGACTTTGCTCCACTTCGTGTTGGACTTGGGGCCGGAATACTGACCGGAGCTGCAATTGCTGCCTATGATTTATCCACACTCCCGGCGGGGCAAGAGTTTTTATTAAGAGGCACTTTTAATGATGGTAATAACACATCCATAATTATACTGATGGATACCCTATATGGAATTGCCGGTGGTTCTGTACTTGGAACAGCAATAATGCTTATTCAAAATGAACCACTGGTGAAAGGGTTACAATACGGAGGTAGTATTGGTGCCTTTACTGGGATGGGGTTTGGTTTAATTGATGCTTTTTTCTTAGCCGAAGGAAACAGAGATTTTATAGCACAATCTCTGTTGAGCAGATCATCAATTTTTGAGATTAGTCAAACTAACCACACAATAGGATTTCTTCAGCCAAAACTGATTTCTTATAATGATCTTAGTGGAAGCGTACCTACTTTGGAAATTGAGCCTGCGCTAGGAATTATTAATTTTAAATCAACTTTTTAAGAAGGTTCTTTCAACTCTGCGCCTTCTTTCTCTTCCGATACAGAAAGAGTATAAAGTAACGCCCTAACAGTGTTTACCTGACCAGACAGAGAGGGATTCACTCCATCACTCAAATAGTACCAGGCTTCAGGTGGATTCCCCATTCTTTTCCCAAGCGGATCCACGATATAACCTGTTTTACCGGCAATTATTTGTCTTATTTGAGCTAAATCTTTATCAAGGATATCAAAATCAAATAGTTCCATCTCATCTAATAATCCGGGAATAACAGGTGTTGGTGATAGCCAAATAGGTGGGTTATCAGTAACTGTTTTTATTGCATCTTCAATGGTTGTCAGGTTTTCCCATGTCTCAGATAATGGCAGCAAAGTTCGATCGGGAGCGTAAGATAATCTGATAGCATCATAACTCCCCAAAGAAGTAATAACCCAATCAGGGTTGTGGCTTAGAACATCTGCATGCATTCTCCTTAGAGCATCAGATGTTGTATTATTTGAAACTCCGGAATTAATAAACGTAAAGTTTGCCTGATCAACAGTAATATTTAATGCTGCTTTTAAAATTTCAACCCAGCTCTGTAAATCATCTGTCGAAGAATCGCCAAATGCCACAATAGTATCATCCGGTTTAAAAGGAAGGTTATCTATCCAATCTGTTACTTCATCATCTTTTAGTAATTCAAGAGCAGCCTCTTTTGCATTCTGAGCATATCTTTCACGCATTTTATTCAGCTCGTGAAGTTCCAATCCAAATATATTAGCAACAGCTTCTACATTAGAAATACCGGGAAGAAGAGGAAACCGTTTTTCGATATTCAGAAACTGAAGCAGATATTTTTCTAATGCTTCCTTTTCTGCTTCAGTAGCCTTTTTAAACTTATTCATTATGTATATTCTTTAATTAATTCTTCTTTCAATTTAACCATGCCTGTTTTTGCAGGTTCCTTAATATGAATCCATTCATTATAAGCGTAAATTTCCGGGGTTGATGGATCCACTATAAATTTGGGCACGCTCTCTCTAACGAAATCTGTAAGTCCGGCCGCCGGATAAACAACTAAAGACGTTCCAATAACAATACAAATATCAGCATTCGATATTATTGAAGTTGATGCTTCAATCAATGGTACCGGTTCTCCGAACCAAATCACATTTGGCCTCAACTGTGAACCATCATGAGATTTGTCGCCTATTTCAATCTTTTTGTTTCCAATATCAATTACTTCATCGGGATTATCTTCACTTCTTGCTTCTCTAAGCATTCCGTGTAAATGAATAACATTCGTTGAGCCACCTCTTTCGTGTAAATCATCAACGTTCTGGGTAATTACCGTAACATCGAAATGCTTTTCAAGATCCGCGATAGCAATATGGCCTAAGTTTGGCTTAGCAGAGTAGGATTGTGCTCTACGTTGATTATAAAAATCTAAAACTTTGGCGGGATTACGATACCAGCCTTCAAGAGTTGCCACTTCTGTTATATCGTAACCCTCCCATAAACCATCAGACCCACGGAAGGTTGCAAGCCCACTATCAGCACTTATTCCCGCTCCGGTTAAAACTGCAAGTTTCTTCATGTAAGCAGATTTTTATTTGCTTATGCATTAACGAACTTCAACCAAGAGCTGTCTTCAGAGTAAATTTCTAAAACCTGAGGCGATTTATTAGAAGAATAAGAACTTATTAAAGATTCGATTTCACTCTTTAAGCACTTTATGCTATTTGATATCAAATCACTGTTAAATCCTGTTTCCCCAAGTTTGATAGTCATTTCCATGGATACAATCCTACCAATTGCCCTTCCTAAATCAACCAAATTTCGTTGAGCCATTTTAAAATCCACATCAAAATTTGTGGATTCTTTGAAATAGTCAGCAGCATTTTCAGTCAAAGAGTAATCCTTAAGAAATTCATAGAGATTTGTAATCTTACCTCTTCTCATTTTCTTTAGTATAGACTCTGTAATTTGTTGGTACAGAATATCATTTGATCCCTCAAAAATTTGATAGGGCCTGCTGTCAACCATTGCCCTTCCGGCTATATGATCTGATTTATATCCTTTTGCCCCTACAAGCTGCATAAGAGATTGAGATGCTTCATGCATATAATCTGTCACTACACTTTTAATAGAATTAGCTGCAACATCCATTCTGGATGTATCTTCATCTAATGGTACTTTAGTCGAAGTAAAATAATTCATTGCAGAACTAACGGTAAAAAAAGACTGTAAATTAGCGAGTCGTTCTTTAACCTGATCATATTGAAACAAACTAACTCCACCAACAACTCTTTCCTTACAATGATCCAAAGCTTCATCAAGCAAACGCTGTAAAAATCCGGTACTCAT
>JBGTFX010000142.1:0-5000 GCA_041747055.1 Balneolaceae bacterium | reverse complement strand
TTCCCTCTGTACCATCCATTGTAGCACGTGTGCAGCCCCGGACATAAGGGCCATGATGACTTGACGTCGTCCCCACCTTCCTCACTACTTGCGTAGGCAGTCTGGCTAGAGTCCCCACCATTACGTGCTGGTAACTAACCACAGGGGTTGCGCTCGTTGCGCCACTTAAGGCAACACCTCACGGCACGAGCTGACGACAGCCATGCAGCACCTTCCTGGTCGCCCCGAAGGGAAGCCCCGTTTCGGGGGCGGTCGGCCAGGATTTAGCCCGGGTAAGGTTCTTCGCGTTGCATCGAATTAAGCCACATGCTCCACCGCTTGTGCGGGCCCCCGTCAATTCCTTTGAGTTTCATTCTTGCGAACGTACTCCCCAGGTGGTATGCTTACTGCGTTAACTGCGTCACTGAACCCAAAGGCCCAACAACTAGCATACATCGTTTACAGCGTGGACTACCAGGGTATCTAATCCTGTTCGCTCCCCACGCTCTCGTGCCTCAGCGTCAATACTGACCCAGCCGGCCGCCTTCGCCACTGATGTTCTTCGTGATATCTATGCATTTCACCGCTACACCACGAATTCCACCGACCTCTGTCAGATTCAAGACACCCAGTATCCAAGGCAATTTTACCGTTAAGCGGCAAGATTTCACCTCGGACTTAGGCATCCGCCTACGCACCCTTTACACCCAATGATTCCGGACAACGCTTGCACCCTCCGTATTACCGCGGCTGCTGGCACGGAGTTAGCCGGTGCTTATTCAAATGGTACCGTCAATACAGGTCGAAACCCGCACATTCTTCCCATGTAAAAGCTGTTTACAACCCATAGGGCCTTCTTCCAGCACGCGGCGTGGCTGCGTCAGGGTTTCCCCCATTGCGCAAGATTCCTCACTGCTGCCTCCCGTAGGAGTCTGGGCCGTGTCTCAGTCCCAGTGTGGGGGATCATCCTCTCAGACCCCCTAGCCATCATTGCCTTGGTAGGCTTTTACCCTACCAACTAGCTAATGGCACGCAGACCCATCTATAACCAACCGAAGTTTTTCATCCTAAGCTCATGCGAGCTCAGCATTGTATGCGGTATTAGCACACCTTTCGGTGTGTTATCCCCCAGTTATAGGCAGGTTGTCTACGCGTTACTCACCCGTGCGCCAGTCTCCGGGTAGTGCAAGCACTACCCTTCTCCTTCGACTTGCATGTGTTAAGCCCGCCGCCAGCGTTCGTCCTGAGCCAGGATCAAACTCTCCATTATATATACTAATATATCCTGTAGAACCTTCCAGGCTCATTCAACGATCTGCTTATCTCTTTCACTATGTTCAAAGAACTGTCCATCACCCTCCAACGATAAAATCGTTTCCGTGACAGACTTACAAACTACTAACTTTTTGAACTTATACCAACTTTATTTTTCAAAAAGTTTAATTTATTTGGACTACTTATCAGTCTCTTCTTCCTTGCCCGAAGATTTCTTATTCTCCTTATTTACTTCCTTTTCAGACTTAGTTTCGGCCTTTGAAGTATCCTCATTAGAATCCTCTACGTCGGTAGAATCATCATTTGTTTTTTCTTCTTTAGATTCAGCAGGTTTACTTTCTTTTTTCTTCTTAGCCTTAGGCTTTTCAGAACTTTTTGCTGCTGCATCAGCTTCTTCAATAGTAGGCTTATTAGCCTTTCCAGCACGTCGAGTTTTCTTTTTCTTATCACTCTTCAATTCCGGTTCATAATCACTGAAATCAACCAATTCAATCAAAGCCATTTCAGTACTATCACCCAATCGAAAACCCAATTTTAAAACGCGGGTATATCCTCCCGGGCGATCTCCTACTGCAGGTGCAATTTCATTAAATAAAATTGTTACTGCTTTTTTATCTTGTAGGAACGCAAACGCTTGACGTCTATTATGAGTCGTGTCTGATTTAGATTTTGTAATCAAAGGTTCTACAAAACGGCGAAGTTCTTTTGCTTTTGTTACTGTGGTTTTGATCATTTTATTTTTGATCAAAGCACAAGACAAAGCCTGCATTGTAGCTTTTCTATGAGAAGCTGTTCTGCTTAATTTTTTTCCTTTTACTAAGTGACGCATTTTAATATCCTCTTATTTGTCAAGGAATTTGGAGACATCCATTCCAAATTCTAAATTTTTCTCTTCAATTACCTCTATCAATTCAGACAGTGATTTTTTACCAAAATTTCTGAATTTTAATAGATCTTGTTCGTCTCTGGATACAAGCTCACCAATAGAATTAATATTGGCAGATTTCAAGCAATTGTATGCTCGTACACTAAGATTTAAATCTTCAATACTTGTTTTGAGAAGTCCGGCAATGCGTTGTTTTTCCGCATCAACTTCTTCTTCTTCCTGTGTGAAAGGTTCTTCAATCTTTTCAGTGATGAACTTTTCAATATGTTCTTTAAGAATCTTACCGGCGATGGTTAGTGCTTCTTTTGCATTAAGTGATCCATCTGTAGTAACATTCAAAACAAGTTTTTCATAATCTGTTCTTTGTCCAACCCGAACATTTTCAACATCAAACTGAACAGCTTTAATAGGTGTGAATATTGCATCTATTGGCAGAAGATTAATATCATCCTCAAAATCAGATTCCATCTCTTCAGCAGGGACGTATCCCCGGCCTTTTCCGATTCTTAACTCCATATCAAATTGCACATCTTCAGAAAGGGTTGCAATCAACAATTCAGGATTCAGAACATCAAAATCAGCTGTGGCATCCCCAATATCTTTAGCAGTCAATTTTCCTGAGGCAGATTTTGAAATATTAATAATCCCACCACTTTGTTCTACTTGCTTAAAGCGAACCTGCTTGAGGTTTAGAATTATTTCATATACATCTTCTTTAACCCCGTCTATACTGGAATATTCGTGATCTACACCGTTAATTTTAACGGCTGTGATTGCTAAACCGGGTAATGACGACAAAAGAACACGGCGAAAGGAGTTACCTATTGTAACTCCAAAACCACGCTCGAGTGGCTGTAATATAAACGTTCCAAAATTATCTGAATCTTCAGATACTTGTAACGATTCCGGCATTTGCAAACTATAGCTGTTCATAGCTGATCTATTTAAAACTGTTTAAATTTATTTTGAATAAAGCTCAATAATCAACTGTACGTTGATATTTTCAGGAATCTCTTCCTTTACGGGAGTATTCAAAAACTTACCCGTTTTAGATTTTTTATCTAATTCCATCCACTTGTACTTACCAACAGAACTACCAGATAGTGCGTCGTCAATTATCTCTAAACTACGTGATTTGGGACGCACTGTGATAACATCTCCCGGTTTAACATGAAAAGACGGAATATTCACCAACTGTCCATTCACTACAACATGCTTGTGTGATACTAACTGACGGGCCTGTCTTCTGGTTCTTGCAAAACCTAAACGATAAACAACATTATCTAGTCGTGACTCAAGCAATTGAAGAAGAACTTCACCGGTAACACCCTCTTGGGCATTTGCTTTTTCATAGGTATTTCGAAACTGACGTTCGAGCAAACCATAGGTGTATTTAGCTTTTTGTTTCTCATCCAACTGAATAGCATATTCTGATTTACGAGAATATCTACTTCTACCGTGTTGTCCGGGTCCGTAAGGTTTACGTTCTAAAGCGTTGCTAGGGCCGAAAATCGGTTCTCTAAAACGTCTTGCAATTTTTTGTTTTGGTCCTCTATATCTTGCCATTATACTATAATCTAAAAGTTATACTCTTCTTCTTTTTGGAGGGCGACATCCGTTATGCGGGATTGGAGTCCTGTCTTTTATTAAAGTGACTTCCAAACCACTGGTTGCAAGGGCACGTATTGCCGCTTCCCTACCAGATCCAGGACCTTTCACAAAAACTTCAACTTTTCTCAGCCCCATCTCGTAAGCAGCAGATGCTGCTGTTTCTGCACTAACCTGTGCAGCATAAGGAGTATTTTTTCTTGACCCCCGAAATCCTTCTTTCCCGGATGATGACCAAGAAAGAACATTTCCATTGCTATCAGTAACGCTCACAAGAACATTATTGAAAGTAGCCTTTATGAAAGCCATTCCATTTGAATCACTTATTTGTCTTTTCTTTTTTCTTTTGGCAGATTTATCACCGCCTCCTTTACTTGGTCTTTTAGCCATAACCGGATCTTTAATAATTATTTTTTGGTGACTGTCTTTTTGCCAGCTACTGTTCTACGTTTACCTTTTCTTGTTCTTGCATTTGTCTGTGTTCGCTGTCCTCTAACGGGCAATCCTCGTCTGTGCCGAATTCCTCTGTAACTACCCGTTTCAATTAACCGACGAATATTTCCATTAACTTCAGTTCGAAGAGCTCCTTCAACTTTAAGCTCTGCTTCAATAATTTCTCGAAGTTTACTTACTTGATCATCACTCCAATCAATAATTTTTGTGCTATGGTCTATACCGGCAGCATCTAAAATTCTTTTGGACGTGGTTCTTCCTATTCCAAAGATATAGGTAAGTCCGATTATTCCTCGTTTTTGTTTTGGTAAATCAATTCCAGCGATTCTAGCCATAATAAATATATTTTTATCCTTGTCTTTGTTTATGACGTGGATTTCTTTTGTTAATTACATAGACCCGCCCTTTTCTGCGGACTATCTTATCGTCTGAACTTCGTTTTTTAACTGATGATTTTGTCTTCATCTCTAATAAAATTTAATTCTATTTATATCGGTATGTAATTCGACCTTTTGTAAGATCATAGGGTGACATTTCAACCTGTACTCTGTCTCCGGGTAAAATTTTTATATAATACATTCTCATTTTACCTGATACATGAGCCAATATTACATGTCCATTATCTAGCTCAACTTTGAATTGAGCATTAGGTAAAGCTTCTAATATTTTTCCGTCTTGCTTAATTGGCTCTTGTTTAGCCATAATGCGTAACTAAATTATTATTTTTTGTTAGCTCGGAAATATAATCAAAAGAACTTAGAATTTCAGCTTTTCCTTCACGAACTATAATATCATGTTC
>JBGTFX010000141.1:0-1839 GCA_041747055.1 Balneolaceae bacterium | reverse complement strand
GCGTGGTACAAGTGCGGCTACGGAATCAACCACAATAACGTCCAATGCACCGGATCGAATCAACGTTTCAGTAATTTCCAATGCCTGCTCACCGCTATCCGGTTGCGAGATTAGCAACTCATCTGTATTGATGCCAAGGTTCTTCGCATATTTAGGATCGAATGCGTGTTCTGCGTCAATAAATGCACAGTATCCACCGGCTTTTTGAGCTTGTGCAATTACCTGAAGGGCAAGAGTTGTTTTCCCACTCGCCTCAGGGCCATAAATTTCTGTCACTCGTCCCCGGGGAATGCCGCCAACGCCCAAAGCGTAATCAACCATAATTGAGCCGGTTGAAATAGCATCAACCTGGTTGTAAGGATTGGCTCCAAGTCTCATGATGGTTCCTTTGCCATGCTGTTTTTCAATCTGACCCATGGCGGTGTCAATTGCTTTTTGTCTGTTTTCTTTTGAATCGGCCATATTGCTAAATCGTTTTGTGAGTATTTATTCTAAAAGTAAAAGCCCCGAGTGTCAACATCCTGTCATCCCTTGTTGATGTAGCTGAAACCATAATTGGATGCTGTTATCAGACTTCTTTAATATATGTGTGTTATATGTATGATACTGAAACAGCAGATTACTTACAGTATTTTTTTTAAAGGTAATTTACTTCATCAAAAAGTGCTTTTATTACATCCTCGCACTGTTTTGAGGTGGTATAAGGAGCCGGTCCGAAGCGTAAAATATGGTCTCTGGCATCCGTAAATATTCCTTTTTCAAGCAAATTTGCGCGTAAAACCCGGGCATTTGGAGACCGGAGCGATAAAAATCCACCGGTTTCTTCAATAGGGCGGTTTTGTGATCGTTCAATTTCAGACCCCTCAAAATTTTGTTCTTCAAATAACTCAATTAGATATTGTACCTGATTGCTGTACTGTTTTCGCAAAACTTCAGGGGTAAGGCCTTGTGTCCTAAAAAAACTGACCACTTCTGCTGCGCGAAACTGAGAAATTGGATCGTACGTTGCCGTTGAAAATCGTTGGTCTCCATCATCAAAGGCAACAGGGCCTTTGCCTTGAGGTGCGTCTAGTGTGTCAAAGCTTGCAAACCAGCCTGTAATAACCGGACGCAGTTCACAATCTTTAGGGAATCGCAAAAAACAGTTCGATTCTCCCCATTGCAGGTATTTATAGCCGCCAATTAATATGAAGCAGTCCTCAAGTCCTTCCTCCCGAATGGAGAGCGGAACCACATTTGTGCCGTGGTAATCATCAATCAGAAGTGGGATGGACTTTTTCCGGCACTCCGTGGCTATTTCTTTCAATTTTGTGTTGATCTCTGAGGTTTCGAAATAAACTCTCGAGATCATGACGGCAGAGGTTTGATCATCCAGCTCTTTGGTGATTTCATCTAGCAGTGACTGATCATCCTGGTGAGGAATTCGTTTAATTTGAAGTCCTTCTTCTTCGAGCCTGTTTAACTGTCGACTCAGTGAATGAAATTCCCCGGTAGTGGTAATTATTTTAGGCTTGTTTTTCAGGTCAAACGAAGAGAGCCACGAAACCAGCATAACGTGGGTGTTCTGTTCCCGGCAATAAAGTCCTTCGGGGTCATCATAAAAATCGCGCAGATAGTTGCGGAGAATTTCCGTTTTTTCAAATCCCGCTCCCCACTTGGTATCCACCATTTTTGCTACGGTTCGCATATATTCCTGGATCCCCGCAAATGCTGCATCCGGCCAGGCTTGATGAGAATGTCCTGTAAAAAGAAGGCGGTTGGCAACGTTGAAGTGGGAATAGTGGGGCTGAAGCGTATGAGCTAAATGATCAAATTCTTGCATGCAGATTTATAAATAAA
>JBGTFX010000140.1:0-5405 GCA_041747055.1 Balneolaceae bacterium | reverse complement strand
GGGCCCACACCTGTGGAACCTGTAAAACCGATTAAATCACCTTTTTTGTAAAAAATTTCTTGCGTAGGCCGATCATCCAATTTAAATGTATAATCAATTGTTCGTATGGAATCCACATATTGCTGTACGTTCTCTTCAAACCGATTTAAATGAGCATACACGGTGTAAGAACTATCAGAATGCTGTAAGTATATCACGTTTCCATACCCTCTTGGGCTAACACCAACTCTTGTCAGTTTCCCATCTCTCGAGGCATATACCTCGTAACCTTCGCGGCCCCATGTTCGGATATCAATTCCGGAATGAAGGTGGGCAGAACGGGTTTCTGCAAAAGTAGAAGAGAGATACTTACTGGCATTAGTCGGCCAAAGGTACTCTGTTGAATCACTTAGAAAAGAGAGATTTTGAGCTCCTGCTGAACAATGCAGAAGAAAAAGAAATAGTGCTATCCCTCCAAATTTTAAGTTACTTAGATACATCTACTGATAGGGATGATAGTTTTTCGCTGAGTGTCGCCTCAATTTTATCTCCCGGTTTTATTTGTCCAACTCCTTTTGGAGTACCGGTGAAGATTAAATCACCCGGATAAAGTGTGAAATGTTTAGAGAGATATGAAATAAGTTGTGAGATGGAAAAGATCATTTTTGATGTGGTATCAGATTGATGGACGTCACCATTAACGCGAAGCTCCAGTGAAAGTTTCTGAAGATCTATATCAGAAGAGTATTTATGAAAGTTTCCGAGTGGGGCAAACGTTTCAAACCCTTTTGCCAGAGTCCATGGAAGTCCTTTCTCCTTAGCAATTGATTGTATATCGCGGGCAGTCATATCTATACCAATTCCAAAAGCTTCTATTGAGCTCAGAGCATTTTCTTCAGATATGTTCTTCGTTTTTGAGCCTATAAGTATGACAAGCTCAGCTTCAAAATGTACATCAGAAGAAACAGGTGGTATTACAATGGAATCTCCACTGTGTATGATACTGCTCCGTGGTTTTAAAAAAACAACGGGGTCAGCTGTTTTTTCGCTCTTCATCTCCTCAATATGTTCGGAATAATTTCTTCCGATACAATAGAGCGTTCCATATTGAAGGTGTTGGAAATCGGGGATTGTTAAGTTCATATCGCTAAAATAAAAAAAGCCTCAACACAAACGTATTGAGGCTTCAAAATAATTTGTAAAAAACTATGCAGATTGTTCTACAGCTTCTACATTAACGAATTTGCGTCCGTTACTTTTTCTTCTAAAAGAAACCGTACCATCGCTTAATGCAAATAAAGTATCATCACCACCACGCCCTACATTAACTCCGGGGTGGAACTTGGTGCCGCGCTGACGAACTAAAATGTTTCCTGCGCGTACAACTTCACCGCCAAATTTCTTAACGCCGAGTCGTTTCGATTCTGAATCTCTACCGTTTCTTGTTGAACCTTGACCTTTCTTATGTGCCATTGCTAATCTCTGTTTTTAAGAAATTTTATCGATTTGAAGTTGAGTAATATGTTGCCTGTGGCCATTTTTTACTCGATATCCTTTTCTTCGTTTCTTTTTGAAGACAATTACTTTTTCGCTTTTAAGATGCTCAACAATCTTTGCTTCAACTTTAGAGCCCTTAACAGTAGGCTTTCCAATTTTCACTTTGCCTTTAGCATCTTTTACAAGCAGAACGTCTTCAAAAGTTACTTTATCATCATCAGTATTAAGCCTATTCACATAGATAGACTTGTTTTCTTCAACTTTGTACTGATGTCCGCCAATTTTCACGATAGCGTACATAATGTTAATTTCTTTAAATTGCTTTTTTTGATAGAGAGGAAAGATATAGCTTTTTGATTTAATTCAAAAAGGGAAAGAGAATGTTTTTTACCTTTGAATCAACTATTTTGAAAATAAAAAACGATGATGAAAAAATTACCCGATTTACATAAGCAGGCTTTTAAATTCAAGAACGGAAAAAAGCTTCAGCATGACGGTGGACGCGCCTGGATTAAAGATTCTCAGCTGTTTGAAGCCAGAAAAGGAGCGAACGGTAAAATCGTCACGGTTAAAGACACACCAAAACCTTTAGCATCAGAGCCTGCAGAAGAAACGAAATCAATTTAACTGGCCATTCTTTTTGGTACAGCCCGGTGAATTCCCGTTTTATTTACATGACCAATATATTTACCGATAATTCGGACTTCCTCAAAAACATCGGGCTCTATAATAATATCCTCATACTCTTCATTAGCGGGTTCCAGTCTTAAACCATTTTTTCCGTAATAAATTCGTTTCAGGCTGGTTTCGCCATCATATAAAACAGCACCGATATCCCCATCTTTTACATCGCTATCCATCAACAGTACAAAATCGCCATCAAAAATACCGGCGTCTTTCATACTCATTCCGGAAACCCTGAGCGCAAACATGCTATCAATATTAGGAAAAAGTGTTTCAAGGGTGATATTGCCAAGATTTGACTCAACAGCTTCCTGTAAATAACCGGCAGCAATGAGTCCTTTTACAGGAATTCCTGCTTTTGAAACTTTTTGACCCACTCGATCACTGTAGTCGGGATGAATATCGTACTCATCATCATCTCCACGCTGTAAATATCCTTTTTTTAATAATGCCTGAATATTTTGTGTTACACTGTTTGGTGACTTATAATTAAAAGCATCCGCAATTTCCCGATAGGTTGGCCATACATCATGTTCATTTTTATACTCGACGATGTAATCAAAAAATTCCTTCTGTTTTCGTGTAAGCTGGGCAAGATCCATAAACAATTTTATTTAATGTATAATATATGTGTAATAAACAAACTTCCTGCTTCAAACTCAATGCTCTGCGAAAATTAATTACGCGCCCAATTTCCTTGTTTATTCTATTGATAGCTTTCACCGGCTGTGAGTTTGAGCCCATTCACACTTTTGAACTGAATTTGAATGAAGCACATCTTTATCAGCAGGCAATGGAGTCGCGATCTGTTGAGAATCTGCTTTCGTTGCCGGAGTTTGAGAATGAGTATTTTAATGAACTGATTTGGTCGGCAATTGCAAAAAGTGAAGTAGATGATATTATACTGCTGATTGATCGTGTGATAGAAACCAACAGCTTTTCTTCATGGTGGGCACTCAGTTTTCATGAAATGAGCAGCGATCAAATCACATCATTCCAAAACGGTTTGATAAATGGATATTATGAAACTGAAGGAGTATGCGAAGTGTTGGGCAGACAAGGTGATGAAACAGCCGTTGATGCTCTTCTACAACATGATTTTATATTGGATTATGAAGCCTGTGCATTAGCAATAGGTAGAATTGCTGCCCGGGTTGAGCTTTCAAAAGAGCAAATCTCTACCGTTTTTGATCTCGTTTTCAATGCATCATCAGAAACAATCCAAAGAAATTTACTGTATGGATTTTATCGTAATCGGGTAAATGACATTCAAGCCAATGAAGAGTGGGTGGCTAATTTAATTGAGAAATGGGAAGCGTACGGATTAAATGAGAATCCGGAACTCAATCAAATGATGATACGAATTACAGGTGAGCCGGGTTGGAATCTTGTTATGGAGAACAGTACACGTTCGGGTTTGAATCAACAGGTTCAGCTTTCTATAGAATTGGCAAGAGTATTAGGAGAGGTTCAATCTCCTGATGATGAATTCATCAAGCGGTTACTGAATCATCAAAACCCACATGTAACAATTGTTACCATAAAAAGCTTAGGGCAAAAGGAGGAAGTTTCCAATGAATTGCTTGATTGGATCGAACGAAATATTACAGGTCCCACAAGAAATCATGAACTGTTTATTCAAACACTCAGCCTTTTATCTTCGCATGAGCGGGTTATCACACCTTATACTTTTAAAGTTGAATTTACCGAAACAAAAAGTCCTTATTTGATGGGTAATATCTACCCGATTTATCAACAGATAATGAGTAGCGACGAATATATAGATAAGCTGTTTGAAGTGATGGAAACAGATGGAATTGCAGCTTTACATGCAATGAGAGAACTGGAAGGTATTTGGACAGAAGGTAACTTAAGGGAATATCAGGCAGAACGTTTAAAACGGTTTATTTATGATTTAGTAAACCGAGGAGATAGAGCATTAATTACGGGCGCTGAGGTATTTTTGATGGACATAAACCTCTTTTCTGATGAGGAATTCATGAGCATCATCGAGAGATCAGATGATTTAGATGTTCAGCAACATCGGGAGGTTTTTGCTGCGTTAGCAACAATTTATATCGACCGTTTTGAGGCGGAATCAGACCTTTGGATTGAAAGATTGATTGATGCAGGTAGCTTGAGATTGAATCATCACCTCAAGGAACTGGGTTTGGAAGTAGATCAGGAAAAAAGTTTTCGATCACCCAACTGGGTTCGTCTCCAAATATTGGGAAGTCGACCACACTGGGTGTTGGAAACGGAAAAAGGTAGAATTGAAATTGAGCTTGAGCCGTTACGTGCGCCCTTTACCGTTTCATCTATCGACAGTTTGACAACTTCGGGGTTTTATGATGATGTTCCATTTCACAGAGTGGTTCCAAACTTTGTGGTGCAGGGGGGAGATTTCACTCTGCAAAATGGAGTAGGAAGTCCCGACTATTATTTGCCAACGGAATCATCACAACTTTCTTTCGAAAGGGGAGCGCTTGGAATTGCGAGTTCGGGTACGGATACCGAGGGGAGTCAGTACTTTTTGATGAACCAATGGGCACCGCATCTTGACGGACATTACACCCGATTTGGCAGAGTTGTTTACGGTATGGATGTGGTTGATCGATTACAGATTGGGGATAGAGTGATAAGCGCTTCAATTTCAGCTCGCTGATTCTTTAATTTTGTAACATGAACCTGTAAATCTAATTTTCTGTTATCTCTGTTGCATTCTAAAAATTTTAATCATCATTAGACGCTAATTATTATCCGTCCTTTAAAATTGAACATACATCTGTTCTTTATTTGTGCATTTTTGTTAGCAAATTGTACACCTGAAAATCCAAGTGGACTTCCTTCTCACGTTCAAGCGATCGATTCCTTAATTGTGCTTCAGGATGATTCTCTAAACATTGGTTTAGTAAAATTTGAGAAAGAAAGGGTTTTTACGGATTCATTACTTTTAGAAGAAATCTCCGCGATTGCCGTAGATGAAAATGAGAGCGTTTATTTTGCCGGAAAGTCTTGGAATAGGCGTCAGATACATATTTTTGATAGCGACGGATCATACATAGATAGTCTGGGAAATTACGGCGAAGATAGGGGTGAATTTCTTGAAGTCAGCAATCTTCAAATCAAAAATGAAACTCTCCATGTTTTGGATAGCCAATTAAATCGGAAAACGTCTTTTGAAATAAGATCCGGTGAAATCCTCGATACGTTAGGTTTACATCCTGCGGGAAATCATCTACCGA
>JBGTFX010000139.1:0-3850 GCA_041747055.1 Balneolaceae bacterium | reverse complement strand
AGGAACGGCGTTCCGCTATATGTGATTTATAGCGAAGCTATTGACGGACCAATTATACTGCCAGAACTCCTCACGCCGGGCATCGTACTTGATGCGCTGGACCGGGTGTCCCCCGCAGCAACATTGACATACGTAGAATATTTTAAATGAACAGGAATTAGAAAAAAATCCCCTTCAAACCATACTTGGTGCCGACACTTCGGTAGGGGCACTCTTTAAAAAAATCACTACTAATACTTTATAATCGATACCAAAAACTCAATACTAATCCCTAATATTATGAAAAAAACAATATCCTTACTCAGCGTACTGCTGATAGCTATAACCTCCTTGGCTCTTATAAACATGGCGCCAGGAAATGACCGTAATGGAGCGGTAGTAGGTGAATCTGCTCCCGATTTCTCTGTGGTGGATGCCTACGGAAACACTCACAGTCTCAATGATTACCAGGGGCAGTATGTGATTCTTGAGTGGCTCAACCACGATTGTCCGTTTGTACGTAAGCATTACGACGGCAACAATATGCAGGCACTACAGAAAAAATATACGGATAAGGGTGTGGTCTGGCTCTCCGTAATTTCGTCAGCTCCCGGATCTCAGGGCTATCTCGAGTCTGAAGGCGCACAGAAAATTACCGGAGAGAAGAACGCCTCACCTACAGCAGTTCTTCTGGATCCGGATGGCACAATGGGTCGCGCATATGATGCCCGCGTTACTCCGCATATGTACATCATCAACCCGGATGGTATTTTGGAATACAACGGCGCGATGGATGACCGTCCGACTCCCCGTATCAGCGATCTTGAAGGTGCCCGAAATTATGTAGTGGAAGCAATGGATACCCTCCTGAATGGCGGTGAAGTTGCAGTACGCACCAATACACCATACGGCTGCGCCGTGAGGTACTAGTGTTGTGTAAACCCGCAAAGTTTTATCTCATTATTCAGATGCATTTTAAACAAAATGCTATTTCAGAAAGGAAACTTTGCGGGTTTTAACCGACATTTTATCGTTGAATCGACACAACATCAACTATCTTTAAACATCAGGCCTCATATGTGATAAACATTGAGGCCTGATTTATGTGCAGTAGATTTTCTGTAAAAGCACACCCGCGACTTTAAAATTCCTATTTCGCAACTCACCTCCCCATTGACTTATGTCCGAACAGGATTCTTGATATTTTCATCATCTAAGGGTTTTTGCGAACAACTTCATTGACAATTCCTATCTCAACACTGCACTCATCCTATTTGACCAATAAGGGATATTGAAATAATTTTAATTAGAAACGAAACCAATCATGGGTGGCTGCCACTTTTCATGAACATAGAAACCAGATGATTTGCGCAAGGATAAGCTTCACCTCCAATGAAGAAAATTTTACCCCAATTATTTTTACAAGCATGACGATCATGAAACACTTAATAACATTTTTAACCCTCTTTACCATCTTCAGCACAGTTCATGCTCAGACACCCAGTGAGCAACATACAGAAGTAGAAGTAAAGTTCTCTAATCCGATCGATTTTCGGCCCGGTACAGCACAAAATCCGTTGATGAGCGCTTTAAGGTTAACTGAGAACTACTCAATCTCTCTTGATGGATTTTTGGACGAAGAAGTTTGGCGGCAGGCACCTGTTGCCACAGCTTTCACACAGCGTTCTCCGGGTGATGGACAACCTGCTTCGGAAAATACGGAAGTACGTATACTGTATACCGACAATGCAATCTATGTAGGTTTCATGGCTTATGATTCATCACCTGATTCAATTATGGCGCCTCTTTTTAGGAGAGATGGAAATCAACCTAGCGATTGGGTATATGTGAGTTTTGACAGCTATAATGACAGTCGCACGGGTTTTGTCTTTGGAGTAAATCCCAAAGGAGTTCAGAGAGATTTTCTTTATTTCAATGATTCCAGTACAGATACACAATGGGATGCCGTATGGGAAGCCAAAACGCAAATTCTCGAGAATGGGTGGTCTGCAGAAATCCGTATTCCAATTTCACAACTTCGATTCAGTGCTGCCAATGAAATCCAAACGTGGGGTGTCAATTTTCAGCGAGTATTAGCCAGAAAAGGTGAATCTTCCTTTTGGGCTCCCACTCCACTGAGCGATACCCGTATAGTATCCAGATTCGGGAGACTAAACGGAATTCAGGGACTTGATGAACCTATGCGTCTGGAAATCATGCCATATGTGGCAGGTAGTCTCCTACGAGCACCCGATTTAGGTACTTCCAACCCATTCTTCAACAGAAATCAGTTTGGTGGCAATATGGGTGGTGATGTTAAATATGGACTCACATCAAATCTCACTATTACGGCAACCATTAATCCTGATTTTGGTCAGGTTGAAGCTGATCCATCGGTAATCAACCTGACAGCCAATGAGAGCTTCTTCTCCGAGCGCAGGCCTTTTTTCCAGGAAGGAAATGATATTTTCCAATTTGGAGGCACGAAGTCTTTTTTCAAAATTGGTCATCCGCAAACATTTTACTCTCGTCGAATCGGACGGGCACCCCAGGGAAGCCCCGGCCGTGCCGGTGAACCAGCCCTGTTTACCGACCAACCTGATCAAACCACTATTGCAGGAGCGGTTAAACTGAGTGGAAAAACAGATACCGGATGGTCAATAGGCGTACTTAATGCTTTTACCCTGCAGGAAAACGCAAACTTCATTACTCCATCAGGAACCGAAGAAACTATAGTTGTGGAGCCGGTTACCAACTATTTGGTTACAAGAACCATGAAGGATTATAATGGAGGAAACACATATATAGGCGGATATGCCAGTGCGGTGAACAGGTCTATAAATGGAACCTATTTCGAAAACTTTCTTCGTACCTCCGCTTATCTGGGCGGGTTGGATTTTGAACACAATTTTGACAACCGTAATTGGGTAGTAAGCGGTGTAGTTTCTTTTAGTACAATTAATGGTTCAGAACAAGCCATTGGATTGGCCCAGCGATCTCCTGTTCGATATTTCAACCGTGTAGATTCTGATAAACTGAATCTCGACACTGAAAGAACAAATCTTTCCGGATATGCCACTGAAATGAGTATTCGAAGACAAGGCGGAAGTAGATGGCTGGGATCGCTGACCTATTCGAACGTGAGTCCCGGCTATGAAGTGAATGACCTTGGATTCCAGAACCGCTCTGATTACAGAATAGTGTCGGGCAGTTTAATTTATAGAAATACCAATTTATCATGGCTGCAATTTTTCGAGCAATCGGTTGCATCATTAAATGGGTGGAATTATGATGGTGATAGATTTCAAAATGGAATCAGGTCTGCGGGTATGATGCGCTTTAATAATCTTTGGACAGCAAATTATAATGCGGGTTTCAACCTCAGGCGAGATTCTGACAGACTCACCCGTGGTGGCCCTGTTATGCAGCAACCGGCCGACATGCTTCTTAACCTGTTCATTAGTACAAACCCAAATAAAACATTCTCTTTCGGTTCAGGGCTTCTACACATACGGGATGAAAATGGCGGAAGCACCTATGATTATCTGGGAACCATAACTGCTCGACCCTCACCATGGCTTACAATGAGTTTGTCCCCTCTCATCGTGAAAAACAAAAACACTATGCAGTACGTACGTACGGTTCCGGCTGCCGAGGCTGAACATACCTTCGGAAACCGATACCTGTTTGCAGATATCAATCAAAATACAATTGCTCTGAATACCAGGATTAACTGGACATTCTCGCCAACCATGAGCTTAGAGACCTATATTCGTCCATTTGTTTCATCAGGTAAATTCGACAATTTCAAAGAGCTTTCAGCTCCGCGTACGTTTGATTTTGATGTGTATGGGGAGGATTTGGGTACGAT
>JBGTFX010000138.1:0-2688 GCA_041747055.1 Balneolaceae bacterium | reverse complement strand
TGTAAGTATGATTTGCGAAACCAGTGGTCCCGTCAGAACTCCATGAAACTCTGGCTCCCATATCGAAGATTGCTGATGCCAAAGGAAGCCGTCCAGCATCTGCCCTGAAGCAATGGGAAAGAGATGCTGTACAGTACCATTGAGTTGAAGTTGTTCCAATTGCTGCTCACATTCCCAGAGAGCTTCTGCAGCCGGCAACTCGTCGTTCGTTTGTCCGCCAACCCCAAGTGTATATAAATCTCCCGAAGACCTTAAATGTTTATGCCATAGCCACGAAGGCCACAGCTTCCATAACGGCTGGCGAATGACTGTAATGTTAGGATGATTCAAATATTTCTTTCGGTTTTCTTTGGCATAGGCAGTTAACGAAATATTCCTTTCGAAAAATACCGCTTGCTGATGGTCTTCCAAATACTTGGCCGCAACCAAAAAAGTATGGGAACCTGGATCAGACAAGGCAATCACTTTTTGGGGCTTGGCGTCTGAATTGAAAATCAGATGAAAACGCCTTACTTTATTGCCGCCGACAGGAGTCAATAGATCTTCCCGTTTCAGATAGAATTCAATGCCATTCCATGTATGCTTTTGAAGGGGCGATTCCTGATCAAAAGTTGGGTCAGCCATGGGTCAACACCTTTCCTAACCTTAACGTGGAATGACGCATTCCCATCAAAAATCGCTGAGCAGGACCATAAACCGGTTCGACCATCCCGCCGATGATATACAAACCCTCGACTTTTGTTTCAAAATTGAAATCCACTGTTAATGGACCATCGGCATCTTGAATTCTCTCCAACAAGGAATCACTGATAAATGTAAGGTGGAGGAGATTCAGCTGAAAACCAGTGGCACAGACGATATGATCAAACATTTGATTTATAATTGGCGAATAGAGTCGATCGCCGCGCACTTCCAAACGCATGGTATCAGCATCCAATCCTAAAATAACCTTAGTGTCTTGTGAACGAAAAACCTCTTCCATGTCAGGGGTAATGGTCGTTTCAACAAACTTCCGTCCAAATGCCCTTTTCATTGGCAAAGGCATAAAATAGAATGCCGGAGATACTTGTAGCAGCAGTTTGAAAATCGGTTTCGGCAAATTGATTGGTTCCGAATAAAACACAGGCGTCTTTCTAAGTGCCCAAGTCACGTTATTATGTTTCTGTATATGTTGGACACATTCCGCAGCCGATTGACCGGCTCCGATCACCATCACCTTTTTTCCTTTAACCGCTTCATATTCCCTTACATCCCAACTATGGTGTATGCGCTTCGTATCGAGGCTTCGCAAAGATTCCGGCAGTTGTTTATGCACCCCGATGCCTGTAGCCAGAACTACTTTCTTTGCATCAATTTTGACCCCGTCCTCCATTCGGCCAACAAATCCATTTTCATCTTTCTCTAAGGATATTAACTGCTTCTTGTAAATCGGAAATGGGATTTTGTTTAATACATCACGCAAATATGCGCGGAATAAAGAATTTGGGAGTCTGCTTTTTTTAATCTCCCCAGCATTGGCCGGAAAGTTTTTCTCAATGAACGTGCTCAAGTTGAACTTTTTATTTTTCGAAAAAATTTCGCTTGCATGATGATCCGAACGAATGGCCGTGTCAGTTAAAGTGTGCGATAGCCAGGAATCAAATGGTTCACCGACAATCACAAAATCTATATTCTTTCTCCACAGTTCATAAGCCAAACTAACGCCGTAAGGACCCGCGCCGACTATTAAGATAGTTGTTTTCATGTATCCTCCTTGAAGTAAACTGAAATGTGCCAAGACTGTGCCCGTGAATGCCATATCCAAGAAACGTCAGAAAGCCGATTAACAGACTTATTCCCAGAATAAGGGTATTGGTTTCTAAAAAACTGTATAAAGAAAAAAGATTCATTGTCACTGTGACTGATTCTTGCCTATGAAAATTACCATCCAGAATCGGACCGGCAATGATTAACAGTAGACCAGCGAGCACTGAGAGCAAGGCAAACTTCAGTGAAAGCCATTGCCGCTTTAGATTCTGAAACAGGTCCGAACGGAAATATTCGAAGGCCATTCTGGATAATCCGTGGTACACCAGGAAAATAATACTGACTGTCCCGAGAGGCAGTGGAAAAAGTGAAATAAGCAACGAAAACATAACCAGATTTGAGAATGCTTTATACAATTGAGCCGGATGAACGATAACGCCTGTTAACCCGGGATTGACGCGCAAGATTTTTGACTGAGGATTTGTATAGGCAGTACCCCATCCGGATGTTGTCGGCTTCCCGTAGCAGCAGCCATAATTAAAGCAGCCAACCCTTCCGACAACTTGACCCAGCAACGCCCCCATCGCCAATCCGTCCCAGACCAGGCTCAGCGGAATACCAGTAACAGAAGAGTACAAAATGGACCAGATGATTGCCCCCACCACGCCCCCTTGCATATAAAATCCGGTCTGCAAAAGATGCGTAAACGGGGCCTTGAAAAATTCTCTTCCAAGAGAAATCAAATGCATAATCCGAGCTCCTGCCCAAACAAACAAAGCACTTAAAGGCAACATCCAGTGAATGATGCTGCCGGGCTCAACCCCTCTTGAATATAGATAATATGAGAAAATCCAAATAATAATCATTGCATTAAGTGCGCTGAAAATGCCGAAATTAACAACGTGAAAAGATCGGTTGCTGTATAAAACAGGTGAATTTTGA
>JBGTFX010000137.1:0-4603 GCA_041747055.1 Balneolaceae bacterium | reverse complement strand
CATGCGAAGTCCTCTGTGTAATTGAACATCGATGTCCAGGTTTGAAGTCGCAAGGTTAAAGTTTGGTTCTAGCTCCGGGCCTGCTGCATCATTGGTGAGTGCCTGAAACTGGAGGGTGTTAGCACCACCAATCCGGAGTTGAAATCCATCGTATTCAACATCGGTTTCTTTTGATGTTTCAAATACGTTAATTCCGGTTTTATCGGGTGACCGGTAATATTGGAGGTCTCTTGTTTGCTGTGCAAGAGCACTTTCGCCAACAAAAAAGAGTACCATTAAAACAAGTGTTAGTTTAGTTACGAGTGTTTTCATGTCATTTGTGTGTTGAGTTAGAAAAAATCTTTACGCAGCTATTTTTAAACTGCAAAAGTAATCTCGCCATTATCTGAGGATTGCAATGAAATGATTAACCTGAAGATGAGATAGGGAAGTTGATTACCCGCTTGTGGGGGATTTTATTACACGGTTAATGATGATGGATTACTTTAAGAAGTATAAAAAAAAGATTATGCATAGGAAATCGAACTTAAACATCATATGACATGATTATGTGATTGGCTACTGTCTAACATCTTGTTAGATTGACAAGATGATACGTGGCCTGAAAATAATATCTATATTACTGGTGGTAGTTGTTTTAGCAGAGATTACTTACTCTCAAACGCTGCCATTCCGTTCATACTCTATCGAAAAGGGGCTAAGTGAGTCTGTTGTCCATTCTTTGATTCAGGATGAGAAGGGATATATATGGGCGGGTACCGGTTTCGGGCTAAATCGGTTTGATGGTGTTCGCTTTAAACAGTATTACGAAGATGATGGATTGCCTGACAGCCGCGTAAATGAAATTCTTGAAGATCAAAGAGGGACTTTGTGGCTGGGAACAGATTCCGGTGTCGCACTAATGATAGGGGATTCAATTAGTACCCCCGGTTTCCTTTCGGAGCTGTCAGAATTTGTGATCCATTCCATATTTGAAGACACTGACCAAAATATTTGGATTTCAACAGGAGGAAATGGTGTTTGGAGACTAAATCAAAATCGCGAATTAAGAAATGTAACTGAACAGTTTGGATTTAAAGGAATTTGGGGACGAACTGTTGCACAAACCCCTGATGGAGTTTTATGGATAGGAACAAGCGACGGATTGGCACGTTTAGAAGGGAGAAATTTTACCTTTCATGAGGAGTTATTTGGGCAATCAATGGCAGATATACGAGACTTAAAGGTGTCTTATGATGGTAGCCTTTGGATTGGTTCAAGTGAAGGTTTATATCATTTAGCAGATGGACAATTGAATCGTTATGATAGTAGGTACGGTATAAATGATCTAAGCATACAGTCTATAGCTATTACTGATCGGGGAACAGTTTGGGTGGGGACAGAATCAGGAGCCTCCTATTTTAATGGTAATCAATTTACAAACTATACTACCGAGCAGGGGTTGTCAGCACTTATTGTTTATGAAACACTGATTGACAGGGAAGGAAATGTATGGTTCGGGACTCTGGGCGGTGGCTTAAGCTTTTTCTCAGGCGAAATATTTAATAATTATAATGTGGATTCCGGCCTGACCAATAATGTAGTTAATGCATTTGCCGAAGATCATGAAGGGAACGTATGGATTGGGATGTATGGCGGTGGAATTTCTAAATTTGATGGTGA
Source organism: Balneolaceae bacterium (assembly GCA_041747055.1). Lineage (GTDB taxonomy): Bacteria > Bacteroidota > Rhodothermia > Balneolales > Balneolaceae > SW132. The sequence goes on along the minus strand of JBGTFX010000137.1, from coordinate 2,941 downwards.
ATCATTTACTCACCTTGATGAATCAAATGGGCTTGTTGATAATAAAATTTTCACTCTTTTTGAAGATAGCCGAAAGCGTTTATGGATAGGCACCCGGGACGGGTTAAGTGTGCAGGAAAATGGTTTTATTCGTGAGGTTCCACAAGAAATATTTCCCTTTAGGGTAATTCGAAAAATTGTTGAGGATGATGAGGGTTACTTATGGATTGCAACATATAATGATGGTGTAATTCGCTTTGATGGTGAAAATTATCGACAGTATAATACCGGGCGGGGTTTGCTCAATAATACTGTGATGGATATTAAAATTGATAAAGAAGGCACATTTTGGTTTGCTACTTATGGTGGAGTAGCATCATATGATGGGGCTTCATTTCGCCACTTTACTATTGCTGATGGCTTGCCAAGTAATGGTGTGATTCATATTCACATCGATCACAATGATGCTCTTTGGTTTTCCACGTTCAACGGGGTCGCAAAGATGGAAGGTGATACCATCCGCTCTTTGGTATCAGATAATCAGGTGGGAATTATTTCCTATTTTACAATACAAGATATGCAATTGGGATATTGGATAGGTACAAATAGAGGAATCTATCGGTTTGACCCGGATCTTTATTTCGATTCGAATAATCAGATTGAACGTATTCAGTCTTATAAACTATTTAATACCAATCAGGGGCTTATTGCAAACGAATTAAATGCCGGCGCATCACTTGTAGCTAGTGACGGAACTATTTGGCTGGGTACAGTGGAGGGATTAAGTCTTTTTTATCCATACCGGATACGCATCAACAACACTCCACCGGGTATAGAGTTTGAAGAAATAATGGTAAGCGGTGTTTCCACTTCGGAAAAAGAAAGTCCGATTTATTCACACGATCAAAACTTCGTTCAAATTAGCTTTACCGGTCTTAGTTACGATAGTCCAAATCAAATTTTATATGAGTACCGACTAAAGGGGCTCGATCAGGGCTGGCAAACTACACGGGAACGAACGGTTCGGTATCCATCTCTCACTCCTAATCAGTATGAGTTTCAAGTTCGAGGATACAATGCAGATGGAGTTGCAAGTGAAAAAACGGCACGATTTGCGTTTAAGATTAAACCACCTTTTTGGCTTCAGTGGTGGTTTATCGCTCTGATTTTTGTGGCAGTAATAGGATTAATTCTTTTTTACTATCGATACTTTCGGGCTACAAAACAGATAGATATTGAACGGATGCGGGTTCAAATAGCTAGTGATTTACACGATGATGTAGGATCATCCCTTACTGAACTAGCCTTGCAAACAGACTTTCTCAGGGCTGGTGATATTGGAGATGAACTTCGAGATACGCTTCAACAGCTAGGTGACCAAAGCCGGAAAATTGTTACCAGTTTAGACGATATCGTGTGGTCTATTGATGCAAGAAACGATACCGCTGGTGATATGACAGATAGAATGCAGGATTATATAAATCATATTTTCCGTGGAGATGAACCAATGGTATGCTATGATTTTGAGCGCCTGAAAATGGATGAAAAGTTGCCGGTTCATGTAAAAGAAAATTTGTATCTGATATTTAAAGAGTCTGTCAATAACATCGCAAAACATTCGAATGCGTCAAAAGTGAACATTTTGTTCTCGTTTAATGGGAAAACATTTGAGCTTTTGGTTCGTGATAATGGCACATCCTCTAAAAGCGAAAGAAAATCAGGACAAGGATTGCGTAATATAAAGCTGCGGGCTGATAGAATTGGCGCGAAAGTTAATATTGATAGTAATGAAGGTTTTGTAGTACATGTTCAGGGGAAAATCTAAATCAAATAATATGATTACAATAGGTATAGTTGAAGATAATGTTAAAATCCGAAGCCTGATACAGAGGTATTTGGATATGCAAGAGAACATGAGTTGTAAAGTAGCTCTGGATTCCGTGGAGGAAATGCTTGAGCATTTGAAAGAATATGACAACCCGGATGTTCTTTTAATGGATATTCAATTGCCGGGAATGTCTGGTATAGAAGGTATTGGCATTATTAAAAAAGAGTATCCTGATATAGAAATAATGATGTTAACAGTATATCATGATTCGCACAAAATTTTTGATTCTCTGGTAGCCGGTGCATCAGGATATTTATTGAAACATACATCCCTTCCGGAAATAAAAGAGTCTATAGAAACACTTGCAGAAGGTGGAGCTCCAATGTCTCCGCAAATTGCAAGAAAGGTGATTCAGCATTTTAGCGATACTGAAAAGAAGAAAAAACCTGAAAGTAATTTAACGGCACGGGAACAGGATATAGTGAACGGTTTGGTAGATGGATTAAGTTATAAACTAATAGCAGACCGATATGATATATCTATTGATACTGTTCGTGCACATATACGAAACATTTATAAAAAGCTGCACGTTAACTCTAAAGCAGAAGTAATTGCTAAATCATTACGTGGTGAAATTTAACCATCACATGGTCATGTGATATTATAAATGTTGGATATGTAGTAAATTCAAGTAAACGAAAAGTTGTTTAAGAAAGCCTCGGAGGTCATTATGAAACTTAAGACACCATATTATTTACTAACCGCTGTACTTGTAGCTCTATTAACTACAGGATGTTACACCCAATTGGAAACAGTCGATAGATCAGCTCAAAATCAATCTGCCGGTTATTCATGGGATGGACCCGAGCGCGGAAATGCAAGTACCCAACAAGCTGTTCGTCAAACTCCAAAAGATGTGAATGAAGAAGATTACACTTTAGGATATGAAGATGGTTGGGAAGATGCCGAGGCATATTATTTTAAAGATTATGAGACGGAAAACTGGTATAACGAGCAAGGAGCTACGTTATCTCACTCACAATATAGATCTTCCCCAAAAGTAGTTAATAATTACTACTACGGATATGGATTTAGAAATTACTATCCTTCACATTACTACTCCTATTATCCATA
>JBGTFX010000136.1:0-7489 GCA_041747055.1 Balneolaceae bacterium | reverse complement strand
GTTAATCGAGCAATTTAATTTAGGCCCTGAACTTGAAAAGCAGCTTCGCACGCTCTCCGGGGGAAATCGTCAGAAAGTAGGCGCAACCATTGCGATGATGTTCGATCCAAAAGTGCTCTTTTTTGATGAACCCACTGCCGGACTCGATCCCCAGGCGAGCCACAAATTTAAGCAACGTGTAAAGAACGAAAAAGAGCGTGGCAAAACCGTAATCATCACCTCCCATATTATGAGTGAGCTGGAGCAACTTGTGGATCATGTCATTTTTATTCTGGATGGCAAAATCCGCTATTACGGTTCAATGGAAAACCTGTTATCAGAAAACAAAGAAGAACGGCTCGAAGGAGCTATTGCAAAAATGATGGAGGTGGGGTGATCTCCCCTCGAGGAGAGTACTCACGAGAGCGGTTCGCGTGAGGGAGGGGTATTTGCAAGGTCTACAGCGTGAATTTAGTTCATAAGCAGATCAACGCTCCTTAACACCCCTCAGATTAACCCGGGGATTAATCATCTCCCCTCAAGGGGAGATATGACCTAAAAAAGATTAAAAACTGAAAGAAAATGAAATCACTACTACTACATATAGCACAAAATGAATGGAAATCACTTATCCGCGGAAAATGGGTTATTGGATATGGATTAATCTTTTTAATTCTGACAGACACCCTGCTTCGGTTTGGCGGTGGCGGTGCTGAAGTTCTGCTCAGTATTTCTAACGTAATGCTTCTTTTCATTCCTCTTGTTGGCATGATCTACGGAATTCTCTACATCTACCAGTCACGGGAGTTTGTGGAATTACTTTTAACTCAGCCCATTGATCGAAAAACTCTTTACTGGGGCCTTTTTTGCGGAATTTCCGTACCGCTGATGCTGGCATTTATCATAGGAGCTATTCTGCCGCTGGCTTGGCACGGAATACTAATAATGGACGCTGTTGCAGCCACTATGGTTTTAAGTCTTGGCGGGGCTCTTACACTCATCTTCGTAGCTTTGGGTTTTGTACTGGGTCTCGCCTTTTACGAAGATCGTATCAAAGGTTTTGGATTTACAATTGTGATCTGGCTTTTCATGGCCATCCTCTACGACGGACTCATTTTAATGGCAGTGTTCGCTTTTGGAGACTATCCCCTGGAGCCATTTGTAATAGCATCAACCATGCTAAATCCTATTGACCTTGCACGCATTATGGTTCTGCTTGAGTTCGACATCTCAGCGCTGATGGGATATACCGGAGCGGTTTTTAACCGATTCTTTGGCTCAAGTATAGGCATCATTACTGCGAGTGGCATGCTGGCAATCTGGCTTGCAGTACCTGCATGGATTGGGCTGCGGGTTTTTAACAAAAAGGATTTTTAAATCTTCACTTGAAGGGGGCAGATCCGCGAAAGCGTATCGGGGGATGACCGGTAGAGATAATTGCACTATAACAATTTCTAAGTCACAACAACGCTCAAAAAGAAATCCCCTCTTGAGAGGGGACAGACAGCGAAGCGTTCAGCGAGCTGACAGGGGTGTGGACCTGAATCCTAACATACCCCTAAATTCGCTAGCGCGTTCAAAAAATGAGCCCTCTCAAGAGGGGACTTTTTTCCTTCAAAACTATATCCACAACAACACCATAAAAAAATGACTCTAAAAGACAAAAAACATATTCAAATCTGGTACTGGAGTGGTGCGGTTTTGGTATTTCTGATCCTTGTCATTGGCGGAATTACCAGGTTAACCGGCTCCGGCCTTTCCATGACGGATTGGAAACCAATTATGGGATCAATCCCCCCGTTATCGGAAAGTCAGTGGCAGGATGCGTTTGAGCAGTACAAGCAGTTTCCCGAATATCAGCAGGTTAATCGTGGAATGAGTCTTTCCGATTTTCAATTCATTTTTTTCTGGGAATATTTACACCGTATGATCGGCCGGCTTATTGGGCTGGTATTTATTATTCCATTCGGATGGTTTCTCATTAAGAAAAAGTTCGATTCTGTACAGTTAAAACGGTCGCTTATTTTGATTTCACTAGGCGCGGCACAAGGGCTGATGGGCTGGTTTATGGTGCAAAGTGGATTAATTGATATTCCACAGGTCAGTCCTTACAGACTCGCTGCTCATCTTTCATTGGCATTCATCATATTTGGGTGCTGCGTTTGGTTTGCGCTGGACCTTCAGGCCAAATACGATTCCAAAAGCAGTAGTGCCAAAGAACTAAGGAAATGGATCAGATTATTTTTAGTAATTCTATCAATTCAAATTGTATGGGGAGCCTTAGTCGCTGGTCATAATGCCGGATATATTTACAATACTTTTCCCACTATGAATGGGCATTGGTTCCCTCCCAATTTGTGGACACTGAACCCTTTCTTTATTAATCTTTACGAAAACATAACCACGGTACAGTGGCTTCACCGTGTGCTGGCAATACTTCTATTATTACTCGGGATTTTGATAGTAATACGAACTTATCAAACCAATTCGTCTCAACATACCAAAAGATGGAGCATTGGATTGCTAACCATTTTGTTGCTACAGTTTGCTATCGGGGTATTTACATTGATTTATTTTGTGCCTGTTTGGTTAGGCGTAACCCATCAGGCTGTGGCGATGATTCTGTTCGGAATTACGATTGGAGCGATTCATTCTGTATCAAATCAACGGTGTGAAATGAGTCCCCCTTCAAAGGGGACTTAAAGTCATTACTTATAAATAAATGAACACTTTTAAACATTTCCACCGAATTTGGCAGCTTTCTCTTTTGAGCTTCGTCATCGCAGCCATTACAGGGTTTCTTTATCGTTACGGGATGATCTATCCTCTGCCCGCTTCTCTCAACTTCGCCAACATCCGTCATGCCCATTCCCACCTGATGTTTTTCAATTGGGTTTGCACTCCCATTATGATTTGGATGACTTCGGCTGTGCTCACACCAGATCAAGCCAAAAAAATCAGCTCCTTTAAACGCTGTTTGTATGTGATTCTATTTCTCGGGGTACTCTCCTACCCCTTTTTCCTGATGTATGGCTATCGTCCGGTAGCAATGGGTTCTGCCTCGCTCCCAGTAGCAGCCATCTTATCCGGATTTGTGATGATCACCTGGTATTGGTTTGCATGGCTTTATTATCGATGCAGAAAATCCATTAAACCAAACTTTTCAATTACTTTTTTTGATGGGGCTCTTGCCGCACTGATTGTCAGTTCCTTAGGGGCATGGGGAGTATCCGTTTTTCAATTCTCGTCAGTTGACAGCCCACTCATATCAACAGCCCTAACTCATTTTTTCCTGTCTGTTTTTACCGAAGGTTGGGCTGTTTTGGGAATTCTGGGCATTCTCTGGCACCATGTTGATATCAAAGAAATTCCATTCAACACTAATTGGTTGTGGCAACCGATTCTGTTTGGCTCCATGTTGATTTTTCCCTTCAGCTTATCAGAAAGTGTGATCACGCCGGTCATGCTGTACACCGCGAAATTTGGCACTTTATTAATAGCCGGATCACTGGCTTTAAACATCTACCTTTTAGTGAATTCAGGACGGTTTAAGGGATTCATCTGGAAAACTATACTTGTGCTTCTTGCCATAAAAATTGCCTTCCAAATTGCGGCCGTTCTTCCCACAGGCATTTGGCCAGGCGAACACGGTTTACGGGTTCTTTACCTGCACGTTTTGATGCTTGGAATTGTTTCCATTCTGCTTATGAAGGTGTCTAGCTACAGCCGTAATTCCGTACCAGTATATCTGTTTACCGGTTCAGTATTTCTGATCTTACTTTCACTTACTATGATCAGTGGATATTGGCCACCCGCTTTTGCTCTGCCAAATCTGTACTATTGGGTCATGATTGTTTCATTTCTCCCCATTATACCTACAATGTGGCTTTTGTTTGATGAAATTCGGATCGATCCTTACTGAATTCTTTTTAGCACATTTTCCACAAAACTTAATGCAACCTTCATCAAAAGATGCTATTTTAAGATAAAAGACTCTTTAAATTTATTAACTCGCTATGCTTTTATCGAAATCTTGTGTTTACGGTCTGCGGGCAACCATCTACCTCGCAACAAAAAAGCCCGGAGAATTTGTACCCATCAAAAAGATGAGTGATACCCTGGGAATTTCGCATCATTTTTTAACGAAAATTCTTCAACAGCTCACCGCTCTAAACCTACTCGACTCCTATAAAGGCCCAAATGGCGGAGTAAAGCTTAAGAAGCCGGGTTCAGAAATATCACTTATGGATATAGTATCGGCAATTGACGGGTCTCAGCTTTTGACAGAGTGTGTACTGGGTCTGCCCGGTTGCGGTCATAAACGGCCATGCCCAATGCATGATAAATGGGCGGAAACAAGAGATTCGGTCAGAAAAATGCTCGAAGGAACGTCACTTGATGATCTTGTTGAGAAAGGAAAATCCGGGAACCTTCGTTTAACTACAGAAGGTGGTTTCGATTTACTGCTAAACGGATAGATGTATGATTCCGAATCACGCTGATATTTTAGAGCTCGTTAAAAAGTACAATGTAGCCGGCCCTCGATATACATCATACCCAACGGCTGTACAGTTTACAGAGAAGTTTGATGATGATGTTCTTCTAGAAACTCTGGTCCGTCGATCCAAAAAACTCGATCACCTATCCCTCTATTTTCATATTCCATTCTGCTTTTCGCTTTGTTGGTATTGTGGCTGCACAAAAATAATCACTCGCGATCAGGATCGTGGAAATATCTATCTCGATTACCTGGAAAAAGAAATTCGGCTGGTTCAGAACACCATTCATCCTGATGCGCCGGTAAAACAGATTCATTTTGGTGGCGGGACTCCCACCTTTTTAACGCCTGTGCAACTAAAAAGACTGGGCGAATTGATCCACTCCGGATTTACCGTTCGCAAGGATGTTGAATTTAGTGTGGAAATTGATCCGCGCCGGGTCGAAGAAGATCATATTAAAGCCCTTCGGGAAATTGGGTGCAATCGTGCATCGCTGGGAGTACAGGATACAAACGAAGAGGTTCAGGAAGCGATTCACAGAATTCAGCCTTTTCATCAAACCAAAACGGTTACTGAGTTATTGAGAAAACACGGGATCAAAAATATCAATTTTGATCTTATTTACGGACTTCCAAAACAAACACCTGCCACATTCAGCAAAACGATTGATGATGTTGTGAGCCTGAATCCCGACCGTTTTGCAGTGTACAGCTACGCTCACCTGCCGTCGATGATGCCCGCTCAAAAGCTTCTGAACGAGGATGATTTTCCATCTACGCATGAAAAATTAAGCATGATGATGATGACCATTGAACGACTTCCTGATTTAGGGTACGAATTTATTGGAATGGATCATTTCGCCAAAAATGATGACGAGCTGAGTCTCGCGCTGAAAAACGGTACACTTCAGCGCAATTTCCAGGGTTACAGCACACATGCCAAACTGGAAATGATTGCATTGGGGATGTCAGGCATATCGCAGGGGGATGATCTCTACTATCAAAATGAAAAAGATCTGGGCCGATACTACGCGATGTTGGATAATGAAAAACTACCCGTTAAAAAAGTACTGCCTCTTTCTGAAGAAGATAAGCTCAGGCGAAATATCATCATGCAGGTGATGTGCAAAGCATCCATCAACTATGATGAATTTGCTGAAGAGACCGGCATAAACTTTATGGAGCAGTTTTCAGACGAATTGGAAAGGCTTAAGCCAATGGAAGCGGATGGACTGGTTTTATTACTAAATGACCGGCTCACCATCACCGATCGCGGCAGACTCTTTCTGCGAAATATTGCTATGATTTTTGATGAATACCTGAAAGAGAAAACGCACAAGGTTTCTTATTCAAAAACAGTTTAGTGAATAGACATTAGACACGCGAAGTCTCTGAAGACTTCGCGTGTCTTTTTCCTTCTGTAGCCTAATAATACCCATCATCAAAAATTGGCTCATCAACAGTATCAATAAGTACAGTATTGAATTCTGTGTCGAACCATTTATAAAACAGCTTGAGAGTCATAGGTTTTGGCCACAGATCCGGATCGGTGTACCACCCCTCCAATTCAGATTCAAAAAGCTGCTTAAAATTTCGCTTGACCCAGGCATTTTGAGTCACTTCATTCTCTCCATCATCACGAGAAATCAGGTAAACCGTCCGCTCCGTGTTTACCTGTTGTTCTGTAAAAATAAAGGATTCCTCCACCACTGGGTCGGCTTCATTAATCCATTGAATGGCCGGTTCTTTATACGTTAGGAGAAGGGCTGTTCTGTTGACCATAATATTAGTTTAACGTTGGGAATTTACTTTTGAATTTATCTCATTAGCTAAAAAGAAAGCATCACAATAAATTCTTTAAATAAAAATTTTGTGCACCTATTTTCTCACCACTCCATCACACCAAAATTATCCTCTTTAAGTAATTCATTAATCTCATCCAGGTTAAAATATTCCGGATTGTAGTCCCCAATCCACTCCTTGTACATTTCATGATCGGGATGTGATGGATTATTTAACGCTTTTTTTAACTCGGCAAATCCCCAAAAACCTCCAACATCCTCAGGTGGACAATTCATGGCTCCGGCCGTACAAACCGGCAGCTTACCCTCATATTTTTCAATCATTTCTTCGAGTTTGATGCTATGTTCCCATCCATCACCAAAATCGTAATCATATTGAATTTTGTCATTCTTCTTCTTCAAAAGGTTGTCTATTGTATATCCGGTATAATCGATTCCGGCTGAATCCCAGTCAGACTCCGCTGGCGGTTCCAGGAAAACTTTCCCTTTTACAAATTGGTGCAGATGAGAGTTGGTCCATCCCATAGCTGTTTGTACCACTTTGTGCAGATCACTCAGCAGCATATCGCCCGGTACAATCAGCCTCCTCCAGATTTTCGGTTTTGAATCAGAAAGTTCAAGTTTGATTTGATAAGCGGTTGTTGGCATAATTTTTCGGTTTAATTTTAATCAGTTAATGCAGTGCTCTTTTTGTATTGCAAGTGGAAGGCAATCACAAACTAAATATTTGAAATCTTACTTACTAATCTGAGTTCGATTGCAAATCAGGTTATAAAAGTATTCCAAATCGTATCAGATTTCATGATCAGATCCGATTCCTAACCAAATTATAAAGGCTGAAAGCCATAAATCCGCCACTGCTTATTTGCGATGCTGGAGCCCTCCAACTGGAAAGGGTCTTTGTATAATTATTAATCGATCACTGAATTCATTTCGTAAGGCTTCAGAACAATTTGAAAGATTGGTTGATTCCGGTGTGGCAACCAAAAGGGGTAACCGCCAATTAAGTGTTAAAGATGCTCATCTAAAACAGTTTTCTATTAATACGAGATGATCTAATTTATTATTGGAAATCAGTAGTGTCCGGTAAAAGATAAAAAATGAAGAGGGAAACTCTTTCGAGTTCCCCTCTTTTGGTTATGTTGTGTTTTCCTACAAACTCAACTAACCAATATGAACAAAAGTACACATTTCAGCGGACAACCTATCA
>JBGTFX010000135.1:0-4305 GCA_041747055.1 Balneolaceae bacterium | reverse complement strand
GCTGGATCAATCATCCCGTATAGAAAATATTCGCCAACTATTGAGAAGGGTGATAAGGGGTTTTTAAGAGTGGAGATTTATACGGGAGATGCCGGTACGTTTCGTTTGACAGAAGATGACGGATATTCCGAGGATTATCTGCGGGGAATTGCTGCCAGAACCATGTTCAGATACAATGAAATTCAGGGACATAAAATATTGACAATAGGAGCCGTGCAGCGACATTATCATGAAATGAATGTTATGAGAGAGTACGAGATCGAATTTCTGCATACAGTAAGACCATCAGAAATTTTGATAAATGGAACCTCCGTTTCATATACAGATGAGGAGGGAGAATCTTATTGGTTATATGATGAACAAAAAGAATCTATTAAACTATTTATTCCTGAAGCGAACAGAGATGAAAAAATAGATATAGAAATACTTCCATAAACAAAAAAACCGAGCTGATTACAGCCCGGTTTTTCAAACGTACTTTTTAAAACGCTTATAAAATTATTAAAAATCTATTCCGATTGAAAAGTAGTGAATAGGTGATGAACCAAATCCTGATCTCTCGTATGGCCACCCCACGTCATAACGGAAAGGGAGTCCCAAAAGAATTGTTCTAAGCCCAAATCCGGCTCCAATCAGAATATCACCATCAATGATGTTTGCCCTTACATCGCCTTCTTGCGGTGGACCTTCTCGGATTAATCCGGTTTGGCCATTTAATATGACTTCTTTCTGTTCAGATACTCGAAAATCAAGACTTGCGGATTTTTCAAAGAATACGATGGGCTCGCCCGTTTGTCCATCCCTAAATCGTGAAAACGGAACATTAAAACCCCACGCAGTTCCTACGTCAATAAATGCAGCCCCTGTTATATTATAGAGTGGAATTAGTGGAATAGGTCCCGGTAATACCGCGGCAAAAAGAGGGAATCTGAATTCAGTGTTAATCAGAGTGAATTTATCACCAAAAGTAGTATTAAAAGGATGCCCTCGCAAAGGGGTGGCAGGCAGTGTAAAAAAAGTATCTGCCAATCGTTGATTAGGAATTTCGGCATCGCTAAATCGTTGATTAATCCATCCCAGCATTCCACCCATAAAGAATGTTTGGGCATTTCGTCCCGTGGAAATAGCGCCGCTACCCCGGAAAGCAAGTGATGTTCTGAAACCGATATCGAGATATTTTCTGTAATCCCCAAAAAGTGTCGCAAATTGCGGAGTACTCGTGGTTAAAGGAGGACTCGCCGATAGCTGGATCGAATATCTTGATCCACCACCCGGTAAAAAACTACCGGCTTGTGGACGGGTAAAATCACTTGTAAATGTTACTTGTGGATAGATGAAAAATGAATTATCACTATCTAAATTCGTTTGGCCAATACCCCGTACAGAACTGAAATCTCTGGAAATGGTAATTGCAGATGCACCATAATCTAAACGTTGAAAACGATTAAATGGATATTGGAAATCAGCACTAAATCCATAGGTACGAAATCGTAATAATTCGCCGCTAAAAAACTGAAAATTCCTTGACTGATGGAAAAAAGTAGCGAAAAAGTTTGTTCTATTTCGGAGATAACCATACCGAAAGGTGTAGTTACTATTCCGCAAATCGAATTGAAGATCCGACCCTATAGAAATTTGATGATCACCAAACAGATCGCTTAAGGTGAAAAACAAGAGGGCAGAGGTGCCGGTAAATGTATTCGCTTGTCCTGCTGCGAAACTAAAATCCGGTGAAAACTGAAGTTTGTACTCCTTTGGTCGATAAAATCCATCTTCTGTTAGATTGTCTTCCGGCTCAAATTGACGCGGGTCGTCCCGAAGTTGTAATGTTGTATCTCGCACGACTGTTTCACCAAACTGGTAATTTCTAAAATCAACTTGGCCGTTATTTCTCGTTTCTTCTCTTGTTGTATCTCTTTGTGTAATTTGAGCCACATCTTCTTGTGATGCGCGAAAGGATCGACTAATTTGATTGCCCTCATCGCGATTGGCGATCATTTCTCCTACATATCGGATTGACGGAACCCTGTCACCGGGAGTTTCATTCATACGTTGTTGAGCCCACGCATTGGGGGTTAGCTGGCGATCCATTCTCCGGGAAAATGGAGATCTCATGAGGAAAATATCGGGAAAACCTCTGTTAAGCGAGTTGAATGCTAATCGTGTTCCATCTTGTGAGATAGAAAGTTGCATGATGCCCGTTTGCAAATCGGTTAAGGGATAAACAGTACGGCTCGATAGATCATATTCATAAATATTTGGAATTCCATTCTGGTCTGAAACAAAAACCATCCTGCCATCAGATGTGAGAGCGGGTTGTGACTCAGACCATTTTGGAGTATTGGTTAACCGTTGAATTCTGTTTGATCCAACTCTGATCGAATAGAGATCAGTTTCAAAAAAGCTTTCGTCAACCATTCCCGAGAATCCGGCAAGATGTGTGTTTGGCCGTAAATTACCACCCCGGTTAGACACAAAATAAACTGTTTCCGAATCCGGGCCCCAGGCAGGTTCTTTATCAGTAAAGACATCCCCTGTAAGATTAATGAAATCACTCGTTTCCAAGTTGTAAACAAATATGTCCTGGTAAGGACCATTATTGCCATCAAACGCTATTTTTTTTCCATCCGGTGACCATGAAACTGAATTTATGGCATCTAGAGAAGGGAATTTGATGGTATTGGATTTCCCGGTTGCATAATCAACAATGGCAAGATTATACTGTCCCTGTGATTTACTTGATAAGGCAATTTGTGAACCATCCGGTGACCATGTAAGATTCGGGTTTAATATATTGAGTTCTTCGAACATTGGATTATCGGCACCGCTGATAAGGGTTTTTAAATGTTCGCCTGTATTGGCATTTACCACTACTACATCAAATACATTTCTACGGTTGGTAAGCATGGCTATTCGGTCTCCATTTGGAGAGATTGCAGGACTGGTATTGAATGATCCTGATCGTGCCCTTGTGGTTATTTGAGTTGCTACACTACTTAGGGATTGCCGCTCAGCTACTTCCGGAAAATACCGAACTCGGTAAAACTCAAGCCATCGATCTGAAAGTTCGTCTATTTCTAAACCAACCGATTGTACAATTGCTTGCCCGACATTTCGTGTAAGTTTAATTCGCTGTAGAATTTCTGTAATTTTTGGACGGCCGTATTCAGATTCAATATAGAACCAAAAAGACTGTCCGCCCCGATATGCAAAAAAACCACCTAAATGTTGAATGGGAGGGAGGTATTGATTGAGGACGGCATCTCTCATAAACATATCTGTTTGCGTATCCCACCCAAGTGCCAGATACTCAGCCAGTCCTTCTTCAAACCAAAGAGGAAACCGAAGCTGGATATTATTTTGAACAATCGATTGAACAGTTCCTCCATAATAAACATCATTAATAAATGCGTGTGTTAACTCATGCTGAATGGTTCGTCGGAAATCAGAATAATCGCCCATAAAAGGTTGGGTCATCCTATTTTTAAACTTATCAGTTACCCCTCCGATTCCTTGTGCATCAACCGGTAAAGCCACAACATTGGTTTGAGAAAAATCACTGTGAGAATCGTAAATTATTACAGGGATACGATCGGTAAGTTGTGAGCCGAAATCTTCTTGCAGCTGTATCAACGAAGATTCAACTGTTTCAGCTGTAAATTGAGCTAAATGATAATTTTTTGAATCGTAGTAGTAGATATCAAAATGTTCAGTTTCGATGAATCTCCAATCAAAATTATCGTATTGAACTCTATTTTTTCCAAAAAAGAAAAATTGAGAAAATGCAGTTTCAACAGCAACAGTTCCAACAAAAATTGTAAGAATGGATACTAAAAGTAGCTTTTTTAATGATGGCATATTAGTAAGTTTATTAATAATCAGCGATAGCTAAGTCTATCTGTCGTTTTCCCAAATCAGTGCGGGTTACTTTAACTTTTACGGTGTCACCCAGTCTGTAGCTTTTTCCTTTCGAACGGCCGGTTAAGCAGTGTAACTGTGGATTATATACATAATAGTCATCGTTTAAATCACTAACGCGCACCATACCTTCGCAGTATATGTTGTTTAAAAGGATATAGATTCCATTGTCTGTAACTCCGCTTATGGTACCATTAAATATTTCGCCTAATCGATCCGACAAGAATTCAACTTGTTTAAGTTTAACCGAGTCTCTTTCAGCTTCTACAGCAAAACGTTCACGTTCACTACAATGTTCACCGCTATCAAGAAGTTCATCATATGTGTATTCTGTACCTCCCGAACTATAGCGTTTGAGCAAACGGTGGACAATTACATCAGGATAAC
>JBGTFX010000134.1:0-3506 GCA_041747055.1 Balneolaceae bacterium | reverse complement strand
TGACCTAAGTAATGGCATGATGGCTGAAACTGTTCAGGGATCAAGTATTTCAGTATCGATTGGAAACTATGGCGTTTCTATTGATGATGCATCTGTTGTAGAAGCAGATATTGAGGCGACAAACGGAGTAGTGCATGTTATTGATTCTGTAATTCTGCCAGCCGAAGAAGGTGATTCTTCCGGTTACTAAAACCAAACATCACTGACTGTTATTGTAAAAAAAGTCCGGCTAATCCGGGCTTTTTTTGATTAATCACAGAACACAAAAAAACCGCGCTCCTGATAAGGGCGCGGTTTTTTTTAAATCAATTTGTGACTGAAAGCCACCTAATTTTAACCTGAATTATCTTGGGTTTAAGATATGATCTATCCGCCGCTCAACATCATTTAAGTGAGCTCTTGTCGCACGATCCGAAACACGATTTTTTGTGCTTTGAACGTCAGACATCAGCGTTTCTAATTGTTCACGAACTATAGGACGAATATCAGATTGGCTCACGTTTACCTGAGTCCACCCAATAAACTGGCGAAACTGAGCAGGAATTGAAGGGAGTTCTTCTGTCATTAAGTATTCCATTCGTTCGATATATGCACGCTGCAGATTTCGACGGTATACACCGATTGTGGAATTTCTATCCAGCTCTTCCCAAACAGCACCACGAACATCATCCATAAATTCAAATGGTGAATAAACATTTTCAGCTCTGTTTTGGTACTCAATCAACCGTGCAATTCTTTGGGGATCCATTATATTATTGAGAACACTTGCTTGAGTTCCTCTAAATGAATCAACAAAGTCAGCCTGATTAATTCGGCTTAAAATGTCTTCATTATAAACCCATGATGGGGCAGAAAAGGCATGTTGTTTCAAAAAAGCCATAGATTGCTTCTGTAAAGCGGCTTCTACAGGTGTATATACCGCACCATTCTGATCAAACGTTTTATGATCTTCGTAAACACCTGCAATGTTGGAGGCAACATGACCCATATATCGGCTCCACTGGCCAACCACATTCGAATAGAGCTCAGAAAGCTGTGAAAAATCTTCGCCATCTTCGGCAATCCAGTCGATCAGGTTATCTGTAATCACCTGAAGATTTGCCAATCCGTATTCACTTGCGCGAATAGCATCGTCGGTCAAATCTTCATTTTGGGACCTTGGGTCAATTTTACTTGATGTTTGTCGGCCATAAAAATAATGAGGGTCGTCTGCACGCTCTACAATCCATTCATTAAGAGTTCTTCGCTGTTCCTCAACAGACATGTCTCCCATCCAGGTATAACCCCACTTAACTGACCACTTGTCATATTCACCAACGCGGGGCAGGAAATTTTCAACGCCATCACCGGGCTGTGCAACATAGTTAAAACGAGCATAATCCATTATGGACGGTGCCGTTCCGTGTTCAGCGGTGTATGTAGGTGACCGTAAAGAATCAACCGGGGTAGCATGACTTGAACCGAAGTTATGCGGAAGTCCTAACGTATGACCTACTTCATGAGCCGAAACAAATCGGATCAATTCACCCATCACATCATCATCAAAATTAACTTTTCTGGCTTCTTCGTTTGCCGCAGCAGTTTGGATGAAATACCAGTTGCGCAATAAGCTTGCTACGTTGTGATACCAGCCAATACTTGAGGTTACAATTTGTCCTGATCGTGGATCGTGAACATGAGGCCCGTATGCATTTGGAATTGGAGATGCAAAATAGCGAATCATAGAATAGCGAATATCTTCAGGGCTAAACTCAGGATCTTCTTCCGGTGTAGGGGCCATTTTACCAAAAATGGCGTTTTTAAATCCTGCTGCTTCAAAAGCAACCTGCCAGTCATCTACACCTTTAATTAACCAATCACGGTATCTTTCAGGAGTTGCACGGTCAATATAAAATATAATTGGCTCTACCGGCTCAACAAGCTCTCCGCGCTTATAAGCTTCCTTATCTTTTGGCACTAATTTCCAACGAGTTATATTAGATATCTGCTCTGCACGATGAACATCCTGGCCATAGTCGCGCTGCGTTACACTGAAATATCCAACACGCTGATCCATTTTCCGGGGCTGCATCACTACATCAGGCATCAAAATCATGCTGTGATTTACTTCAAGAGAAATGGAGCCTGTTGATGAGTTCGAAGGAGGATTACCGGCTTCATAAGTTACAATATGACGAGCTTCAATATTTCGGGGAAAACTTTTAACACCTTCAATAAATGTTCTGCTCGCATCTAATCGGCGCACCTGAAAACTGGTTCGTCGGTTTTGCTGAAGGCCGAGTGCCGGCACATCCGTTTTAAACAGGTTAGTCACATCAATAACTGTTCCGGTAGAATCCTCATTAAGAGCACTAATGCTGAACGACATAATAATTGGCTCAAAATTTGAACTTCTTACCGCTTCATAAATAGGAAGCGTGTCGCTTGCAGTGTTTGCAAAAGAGACTCTGCGAAGGAGAATGTTATCATTCTTTCGTTCCCAGCGAAGAACCTGGTTTCCAAGGCGCTCGCCGCCATAACCAATTCCATCCGCTGTTTTTGCAATCCGTGAAACCATCAACATTTCACGGCCTAAAAGAGAGTCAGGGATTTCGTAAAAATATTTATCACCGTCTTTATCAAAGTATACGTTGAATAAACCGTCATCTTTGTCAAAACTTTTTTTGATCACTTCACTAAATGGTTTCATTTCACCGTTTGAGGCTTGAGCTCTTCGCTCAGACGGAGAAGGACCATTACTTTCGGGTTGTGTTGAAGAACCGAAAACTCCACAGCCGGATAGCAATAAAGCCACCATCACGCCTGCAATTAACTTACCTGTAATTAATTTGGACATACTTGTTCGAATTATTTAAAATTATAGCATTTCAAAGTCTGCTTTAGCAAACTCTGGTTCAAGTAAAAAGAGCAGAATTTTGTAAAAGAATGATAATGTTTAAGTGAACCGTTACGAAACAAGATATTTTTTGTTCTTTAATCAAAATTAATCAAGTTAATCGCCTGTTGGATAATTTATCTAATTTAGAAACCTATTCGATATAAATCTTACTAATTTAAATACAGATGAAACTTTACACCAACTCTTAAATAATGAAAATAAAATCAATCCAATTTACAGGTGCTTTAGGGGATAAACTATCAGGGAGAGTTGAACACTCCGAACAAGATTCAGTACGAGCATATGCACTTTTTGCACACTGTTTTACCTGTTCAAAAAACCTAAAAGTAGTGGGCCACATCACGTCGTCACTGGCTAAAATGGGCATTACAACTCTCCGGTTTGATTTTACCGGCCTTGGCGAAAGTAGCGGTGAATTCGCCAACACTAATTTCTCATCCAATGTAGACGATCTTGTTGCAGCTGCCAATTACATGAAAGAAGAGCTGGAGGCACCCTCTCTTTTAATTGGTCACTCACTTGGAGGGGCTGCTGTTATTCACGCAGCATCGCAACTATCGTCGGTAAAAGCCGTTGCCACAATAGGAGCACCGGCCGACCCAAAACA
>JBGTFX010000133.1:0-10659 GCA_041747055.1 Balneolaceae bacterium | reverse complement strand
GATTTACCTCCCGCCGTACATCCAATTATTATTTATTGGTGTTTGCTTCGTAATAGTAGTAGGTGCCAGCTTATTTCCTGTAAGATAACTGCGAATATTGCAGTAAGATTAACTAAAAACAAGATATGAGCTTCGGGGTACCCGTTACTTTTACCAAGGAATTCACTACTTTCATGGCAAAATGAACAGAACGCTGAGGTTCAGATAATCAATAATTTATAAGTAAACGGTATTCAGATTTTATGTGTGATAAGAAATACAATGTGTATGGCATCGGGAATGCAGTGGTTGATCTTGAGTTTGAAGTGACAGATGAATTTTTGGAAAAGCATGGCGTACAAAAAGGCGTAATGACCCTTGTTGACGAACAGACACAGTTCAGGCTCATAAATGACATCAGCAAAAAATCAGTGATTCAAAAATCAGGCGGTTCTGCTGCGAATACCGTAATGGCTATTAGTCAGTTTGGCGGAAAGGGATTTTATTCCTGTAAAGTTTCCAATGATCCATATGGTACATTTTTTTTAAAAGAGATCAACGATGCCGGAATTGATACGAATTTCAATCATCAGGAAACGGGAGAAGGAATTACAGGGAAGTGCCTGGTAATGATCACCAAAGATGCCAACCGTACCTTGAACACATTTTTGGGAATTACCTCTGAGTTATCCGTGGATGAGGTGGATGAAGATGCCATTAAAAATTCTGAGTATGTATTTCTGGAAGGTTATTTAGTTGCATCAGATACGGCCTTTGAGGCGATGAAACGGACCAAAAAAGTCGCAGAAAAAGCCAACGTAAAAACAGCACTGACTCTATCTGACCCAACGATTGTTGAAATATTTAAAGAGCGTTTTCAGGATGTTATTGGTGCTTCTGTGGATCTGTTGATATGCAATGAGAAGGAAGCCCAGAATTATGTCGGCAAAGAAGACCTGATGGAAGTTCGGGAAGAACTGAAAAAGGACGCAAAGAAATTTGTAATTACACAGGGTGAAAATGGTGCGATGATATATGATGGGGAAACCTTTATCGATATCGAACCCTACCCGGTGAAAGCTGTGGATACAAACGGAGCCGGGGATATGTTCGCCGGAGCGTTTTTGTATGGAATTACCCACGGAATGGGATTTGCCGGTGCGGGTAGACTGGCGAGTCTGGCAGGATCAAAAGTAGTAGCTCAGTATGGACCACGGCTAAAAAAGAATGAAGTTCAGGAAATTTTAGAAGACTTTTCATAAGCAATGACTAAACCTGAAACTATCTTCATCGCATCCGGGAACACTCATAAAATTGAGGAGCTGCGTCAGGTATTGAACCCGATGGGAATAGAGCTGAAATCCACACTGGACTTTCCGGATGCAGAGGAAGTGGAAGAGGATCAGCCCGATTTGGAGGGTAACGCCATGAAAAAGGCCCGGTTTTGGCATCATAAAACCGGACTCCCTTCTCTTGCTGATGATACCGGACTGGAAGTGGATGCACTCAACGGCGCCCCCGGAGTATACTCAGCCCGCTATGCCGGAGTAAATGCGACGTATGAAGATAATGTCAACAAGTTGCTGGCAGAGCTAAAAGGAAAAGAGAACCGTACCGCTCGCTTCAGGACCATTGTGGCATTTGTGACTCAAAACGAGAAACATCTGTTTGAAGGCGCTTGTGAAGGACAAATCACTACGGATAAAAGAGGGGAGAAAGGATTCGGTTACGATCCGGTATTTATGCCTGAGGGATATCAAAAAACCTTTGCTGAATTAAGCAGCGAGGAAAAAAACAGGATTAGTCATCGTGGAAAAGCTGTTCAAAAGTTTTTGGAGTTTGTAGGATAGGAACCTCGCATAAGATGGCGCAAGGGTCTCCCTTGTGCCCCTTTTAAATTGACAATACCCTTTCCTTAGAAAAGATCCCACAAAAACTGTAAGGCTTTTAGAATTATTGGTTCATACAAATAAACCAATTTAATTATGAGCCGAAAATACAAAATTGTAGATCAGTCAAAACCACACTTTGTAACTTTTTCAGTTGTTCATTGGATTGATCTTTTTACCCGCCTGGTTTATGCAAATCTTCTGATGGATAGTCTTCGTCATTGTCAAAGGAATAAAGGGTTAAAAATTTATGCATGGTGTTTTATGACGAATCATGTTCATTTAATTATTGGCACAAAAGAAAATCCTATTCAAGATATTCTTAGAGACTTTAAAAGCTTTACATCTAAAAGCTTAAAGAAGGAGATCATCAATAAACAGCAGGAAAGCAGGAAGAGTTGGATCCTGTATTTAATGGAAAAAACCGGAAAACGGAATAATAACAATGAAAACTAGCAACTTTGGCAACAGCACAATCACCCAATCGAATTATTTTCGAATAAATTTATAAATCAAAAATTAAATTATCTTCATATGAATCCGGTGAAAGCAGGGTTTGTTAGCAAACCTGAGTATTGGATGTTTAGCAGTGCTGCTGATTATTGTGGGGAGAAGGGGTTTTTGGATGTGGAATTGATTTGTTAGTGGGGTGTGGGCGTTGGTTTGGGGCACAAGCGGAACGCTGGCACCATCAAAATTTATAACTTCGTGTCATCAGACCTGAACATTCCATCTTATACGGGAGCGCTTCCAAACTTAGTTCCAACTTTGAATCTACTCCTGAATTCAGTTTATTACACAGGTTCTTAAATTGAAGCACCAGCTCAAAACCGCTGATTACTAAATGACCTTTGCTCTTGGATTTACCTTACTGGATGGAATTGTTATTGTAGTCTATCTCGCAGCTGTGGCTGTTTTTGGAATTTGGTCAGCCGGAACTCAAAAAAACACCACGGATTATTTTTTAGGCGGACGAGATATGCCTTGGTGGGCAATCCTTTTTTCTGTTGTCGCCACCGAAACCAGTACACTCACATTTATCAGTATTCCGGCTGTGGCTTATGGCGGAAATCTCACCTTTTTACAGCTTACCTTCGGTTACATCATCGGACGCGTTATTGTAGCAATCTGGTTTTTACCGGCTTATGTGAAAGGAGAATTAACCACCGCATACCAATATTTGGAACAGCGATTTGGCCCCGGAATGAGAAAAGCTGCAAGCTCCACGTTCATCATTACAAGGTTACTGGCTGATGGAGTTCGACTCTTTGCCACAGCCATACCGCTCGCAATAATTTTTCGATTTGCCGGACTTTTTCCGGAGTGGGGAGATGCTTCCATCTACTTGTTGGCCATCTCCATCATTTCAAGTATAACACTGATTTATACATTTTTAGGTGGAATTAAAGCCGTTATTTGGATGGATGTTGTCCAGATGGTGGTCTACATTGGCGGAGCACTTTTTGCGCTCTTTTTAATGATGGGCAAGATCACAGCGG
The DNA here is from genome assembly GCA_041747055.1 of Balneolaceae bacterium. Classification (GTDB taxonomy): domain Bacteria; phylum Bacteroidota; class Rhodothermia; order Balneolales; family Balneolaceae; genus SW132. The sequence continues at coordinate 7,292 of JBGTFX010000133.1, read as the reverse complement.
GAATGCCCGAAATTTTAAGCACACTCAACGAAGCGGATAAACTCCAAATATTTAATTGGGGAACGGACTTAACCTGGTCCGCCTTTTTTGCTAATCCTTACGTGTTTTGGGTGGCTATATTTGGAGGAGCCATTTTCTCAATCGCATCACACGGAACAGATCAATTAATTGTACAGCGTTTATTAGCGGTGGGGAATTTACGGTCGAGTCAAAAGGCACTTATTTGGAGCGGAATTGTGGCTAGCTTGCAGTTTGGCCTGTTCCTGTTTATCGGATTGATGTTGTACATCTTCTATGGAGGAGCTTCGGTTGATGATCTAAGCCTTCGCACAACAGATGAAATTTTCGCCATGTTCATTGTAGATCATATGCCAATTGGTGTGGCCGGTCTGATTGTCGCCTCACTCTTTGCCGCAGCTATGAGCAGCTTAAGTTCATCCCTAAATGCATTGGCCTCATCAACCACATACGATATCATAAAACCGATATACGGATCAGATTGGGATGATGCCAAAGACCTGTGGATCTCAAGAATGGTAACGATAGGGTGGGGAGTTATGTTAACCGGATCTGCTTTTCTATTTACATGGTTGCAACTCTCAGGAGATGATCAACCCGCAATTGTTGAACTTGGATTGGGGGTCGCATCCTACACTTATGGCGGGCTTTTAGGAATTTTCCTTTTAGGTAGACTTTTTGACAAACCCGACAAATCAGACGCGATGATCGGCTTTTTTACCGGTCTAATCTCTCTTCTATTTATGGTAGAAGGAGCCTTGCAACAATTCTTACCGGGTGAGGGACTAACAATCGCGTGGCCATTATATACTTTCGTAGGAGCGGTGATTGTAATAGCGGTTGCGAATGCTTCTTATTATGTGAAGAGAGTAATTAGAAAATAGGTTAAGGAAGTTACAGTTAGCAGTATTCGGTTTTTTTCCAATTCATCAGTTATTGCTACAAAATTGATGCATAGAATTCCCCTCCCCGAAAGAATCGGGACCAAGTGTGGCTTGAGAGGGGAAAAGTGAAAGCAAAAAAGCGTAACCTAATTTTCTGATCGTGTGTTTTGTTGAGCTCATGACCAATTTTAAATTTTATGATTTTATCAAAGTTCATCAAACACACCCCTATATCCCCTCTCAAGAGGGGATTCAGTTCATCACCTAATGATATTTGATCCTTTCTCGTTTTGAACACACTCATGGGATTATCAAATCAAGAAGAAAGGAGATTCTGCAAACTGATGACTGCTGCTGCCAATTGGAAATTCACCCCGGCAACTGTTCCTCTTTTGGATTGATGAATTCTGTAATCAGATTTTGTAGCTCTTCGATACCCAATCCTGTTTCTGCGGAACAGGGAATGATGGGTACTTCAATATTCATTTCTGACAGCACATTTCGGATCTGCTTTTTTGATGTGCCCAATTTATTAGAAGAAAGCTTATCGGCCTTTGATAATACAACCGCAAACGGTTTGTTGTTGGTTGCCATCCAGTAGAAAAAGTCTTCGTCTAGTTTTGTTGGTTCATGGCGGGCATCCACAAGATGGATAATCAGCTGAAGAGTTTCACGCTCGAGCAGATACGTTTGTATATCACGTCCCCAGCGTTGACGCTCTTTTTTGGGAGCACGTGCAAATCCAAATCCGGGCAGATCAACAATATAAAACTGATCTTTAATCTCGTAATAGTTCATCTGCTGGGTTTTCCCCGGTGTATTACTGGTACGAGCCAGTTTGCGCTTTTTGGTGATCTTGTTGATTAAAGAGGATTTCCCAACATTGGATCTTCCTGCAAAACAAAATTCAGGCAACGTAGGTTTAGGACATTCACTTAATGAAGGGGCACCTGTTATGAATGTCGCTTGTTCAAAAGCCATTGTGTGATGGGTCTTAATTTTTGATTAAAACGTAGAACCAGTTCGAAACCTGTCAGGTTTGGAGTGAAGACTGATTATAAATTTAAAACTTTATAAACCTGACAGCTTTTCTAACTTTAAATTCAACATATAAGGTTTTCCTTCCATTAAACAATTTCATTCTCCTCTTTTTCACTGCCAAATTCAACGGGAACCGGATAATCTCCCGTAAAACAGGCCGTGCAGTAACCGTGTAAGGAATCATTTGATTCCTTAACCGCTTCAACCAACCCTTCGGCGGAAAGATAACAAACGCTGTCAACCCCAATTTCTTCAGCTATGGCTGCGGGATCGCGATTAAATCGATTAGCGATGAGCTCTTCAGGATCAGGAAAATCCATTCCGTAGAAACATGGATGTGTAATAGGAGGGGAGCTCACTAAAAAGTGAATTTCAAGTGGATTGGCAGCGCGAATCATCTCAACCAAATAACGTGATGTTGTACCCCGCACAATAGAATCATCAACAATTATAACAGATCTTCCTTCAAGTACTCCTTTTACCGTATTGAATTTGGTTCGGACTTTTTGCTCGCGTGATTTTTGTCCGGGAGAAATAAAAGTTCTGCCCACATAGTGATTTCGGATCAGACCGATATCATATTTGCAATCAAGACCCGCTTTTTGACTTTCGTGTGCATAGCCGATTGCCGCTGTATTACTTGAATCGGGCACGGAGATCACGATCGGTTTTTTTTCAGCATCGTAGTTCTTAATAATTTTATCGAGAGGATGTTCCTTCGCTAAATGCTTTCCAAGATTTCGTCGAATCTTATCAACGTTTTCACCAAAAATCTTACTGTCGGGCCGTGAAAAGTACACATATTCAAAAATACACTGACTGCTGTTGGTTCCTTCTTTTTTATCGAGTGAATAGGAGACAGGTTTTTGATTTTCTGTCGCTTCCCGATCAATTACAATTACTTCACCCGGCTCAATATCACGTATATATTCTGCTCCTATGATATCGAAAGCGCACGTTTCACTCGCAACGGTGTAAGATCCGTCAATCTTGCCCAACGCAAGCGGGCGAAATCCATTGGGATCACGCACGGCAATGAGTTTATCATCTGTCAAAATAACCAGGCAGTACGCACCTTCAATTTGATGCAGGGCATCCAAAATTTGACCCATCTGATCTTTCTCATGACTATGAGAAATTAAGTGGAGAATCAGCTCGGTATCGGAAGTGCTTTGAAACAGAACTCCTTCTTCACGAAAACGATCTCGAAGCTGACGTGCATTGGTCAGATTTCCGTTATGGCCAATGGCCAGATTTCCATTTTTATGATGAACACGGAACGGCTGAATGTTAGCCGGATTCTTTGAGGATCCGGATGTTGAGTATCGATTATGACCGATCGCATTCTCGCCTTTCAGCTCTCGCTTAAAAATTTTGGAGTCATCAAACACTGATAAAACAAGGCCGAAATCTTTATGCATGGGCATTACATCACGGCCTTTCTTTTCATCAAAATAGGAGGTGACAATACCGGCGGATTCCTGACCCCTGTGCTGAAGTGCATGGAGTCCGTAATAGGTTAGAAGTGCAGCTTCGGGATGATTGAAAACACCAAAAATCCCACAATAATCATGTGGTTTATCTGACATGTGAGGTATAGCAGATCTGAGAAATTTCAGTAAGTCTAAAGATATGGAAATTGATGGTAAGTTGTCAGCTCGTTTGGTAAAGAATAGACTGATTTAATGTTTTTCAAGACATAATATCACCTTCAAAATAAATTCACAGATCATTCGTATGTTTAGTCATGAATTCTTCCAAAATTATTTCATATTCTCAACTTTTAGTTCGGGTTTTACTAGCCGGTTTGCTCATTGTAGCTGGGTATCTTAAAATTCAGGACAACTCTGCATTATTCGAAACAGTGGCATATTTAACCTGGCTGCCAATGTGGATCAAATCCTTGGTTATTGATCTGTTACCTTATGTTGAAATTATTGTGGGAGGATTACTACTATCAACTAAAGTTGACAAAATTGCTGTACCGGCTGCAACACTTATTTATTTAACGTTCTTTATTTTTGCCATCTATGGATTTAGCACAGGAATTGAGGGAGATTGCGGATGCTTTGGAGATTTAGAGGACGGTTCTTTACTCAATATTTTATTGGGAAGTTCATTCGGCTGGCAGATGGTTATCCGAAATGGAGTTTTTGTAGCAATGTCAGGGGTGATGTTTTTAGGATTTAGGAATAGTTCAAAACTAAATTAGACTAAAAGGATTAGTTCAGTACAATATCTGTTATTTAATAGCGTGATGAATATAGAGAGATAATAAACGGAGGGAATTATGACCATTGTCACCATTTTGGTATCAGCTATTCTAATTATCATTATTGCAATTTATGCAAAGCGCATACAGGAAAAATCGGACACCGATCTAACTGAAGCAGAAAAGAAGACAAAAAGAAAAAAACGGCAAATTGAACAGGAAGAACGCCGGATGAAAAGGAAAGAGATGAGAGATAAAAATAAGAAAGCCCGATAGTTCAGGCTTTCGAAAACACTTATAGTTATTCGAAATTTTGAATAATTCTTTCCATCGTATCTGAAAATCGATTTAATGCAGCTAAATGAGCTTCATGAAGTTCAGATATAAATTCATCATCTTCCAGTCTTTCTTCTTCAATTGCAAATCGATAGGCCGGAAGCATCCATGAAGCATAGCCACTGTACGGATCTGATGATGCATATAAAGATCTAAGCCACAGGCTAAACGGGAGACCTTCCTCATGTAAGAAGCTTCTTTCCAATTGAATCAATTCCTGATTTATAGCTCTTTGGGAAAATCTTGTTAGGGTTCCATCAACAGAAGCTTGTAAAAGCAACTCATTGTATCGCTCAATTTGAGTGGAAATCTTTTCCAGTTTTTCCTTTAAACCACTTTCCTCAAACAAATCTGTTTCGGACAATTCAGTGATGGATTCCATATGATTCTCTAAATCCGTTGCATAGCTGTAGAGGTCATAAGGCAGGATCTGAGAATTGGCAAAACGAAGAGCGATCAGTCCATACACATCTGCCAAGGCGGGGCCATAGGTAAAAGAAGGATCGAGATGATTTTCGTAGAACCAGAATGTATCAAAATTGGTATGATAGATGGGAACTGAACCCGAGATGGAGATTCCGGCGGATGGAATTCCTGCACGCATATAAAATCCTACATGATCCGAGCCGCCGCCAAGATTTCCGATAGATGGAGAACTGTTGGAGTTATCAGCCCAAAAATCATATAGAGAATTACCGGTGTCGGGATGTTTTACAGTTTTGGCAGCTTCAACTATGGGTTTCTTTAAAGAGGGGGATGATGAAGCCCTGAAATTAGGTCCGGTTACCGACATATCAGCATTTAAGTAAAGCACCGATTTTGCCATCAGCTCTTCCTCGAGATGTTCCACCCATTCAGATGAACCGATCAGCATAAATTCTTCAGCGTCCCAATGGCCGATCATAATACTTCGTTTGGGTTGATATCCCTGCTTGACAAGTTCTGATAAAGATTCGGCAAGCGTTAACAGCATAGCCGTTCCGCTGTTGGGATCGGTAGTTCCAAAACCCCATCCATCAAGATGAGACCCAAGAATAATCCACTCATCGGGAAACTCACTTCCTTCAATTACGCCCACCACATTTGAGATAGGACTCATTTCATAAGGCTGATCTACATCAACATTTACGGTAAGATCAGTTCCGCCGGTCAGGCGATAACTGTACTCAAACCCTCCCTGCCAATCTTCAGGAGCTTCTGTGCCCAGCATTCTACTTAAAATTTCATCAGCAGCTCCGTAGCCAATTGGCGCAACGGGAATAGTGTGAAAATCAACATCTTCGCGACTGAGTCTTTCCGGAGTATTGGGATGATCGAGGGGAAGAGCTGCTTCAAATGGAGTTAGCGGATCACCGTAATAGTCGAGCGTAAGCAAAGAGCCGCGCTGAATGGCACTTTCATCTGAATAGATTCCATCCGGATATACACCTCCCCGATCAGTAACCGGATCAGTGAAAATAATCAAACCAATAGCACCTGCTTCTTCGGCATATTTCGCCTTAAACCCTCTGAAATTACCACCATATCTTGCAATCACTATCTTACCTTCGACAGAAACATTCAATTCTGTAAGCTGCTCAAAATCTTCCTTGGTACCGTAATTTGCGTAAACGACTTCTGCGGTAACATTGCCTGAGCCTGAATAAGCGCCCCAACCGTGCACCAAATCTGGGTGAGATGTGTAAGGATCTTCTTCATATTCATATTCTTTATTTGGCAGATTGATTCTTTCAGGTGTGATAACACTCACAGAAACCTGTCCCGGTTTTGGCAGGTAAACATCGTAATCGTAATTCTGTACAGAAAGTCCGGCTTGATCCATCATATCATGGATATAATCAATTACTACTCTGTTTTCGGGAGTCCCTGCAAAAGAGGGTGTTTGAGTAAGATTATAGAGATGCTTACGATACACTTCAGGTGTGTGCATTGTCAGTAGTTTCACTTCCAGTTCGAGCTGAGCCGTTTTTTGGTCGTCAAAAAAGCCTGTCAATTCAGGTTCAAAACCTGTGCTGCATTGTGTGATTGCAAAAATGGCAACAAATGCAAATAGGAGGGGAGTAAAACGATTCATTGTATTTTCATTAGAGCATGGTTTGGAGCAAGGGACAATGTGAAAATTTTTAAGATGAAAAGCCAACAGGATCGCGGATTGAATGGATTTATGGATTTCGTGGATGGGTTGAAATGTCGAAATTTTAATCTCCTTCAGGAATAGCAGTAAATAATCACAAAAACTGTCAACCAAAATCAGAATGTCACATTAGTAGAAACTAAAAAGCCCCATCACTTTGAACAAGTAATCGAAGGAGACCACTAGGATAAAGTTGGATGGATCAGCAGTCATGATTTTGAATCGTTTTTATCAAAGTGTACCCAAGCTTTTATAAAAGATCAGAGCTTTGCTCTTGCGAAGGTGTACTTGAGCGGGAAACGGGTAGTATTCAACTCACATTACTCAACCCACAATCCAACAACATGTAATCAACTTAAATTGGGAAATTAACTTATTTCGAAAACCAAACGGCCTCTGTTTCGTGGAGGCGAACAGCTATTGCAGTGCGACTGAGACCGTTTTTACTTAATCGCTCCGGCCGCAAGCTATGATCTACTCTTTAGAGTAGCGAAGACCTTTAAGTCATTACCAAATTATGAGCAACTAGACCATTGATTAAGTAGTCGAAGGAGGTCACTGCGATACAGCCGGAGCAAATCAGCCGCCTTGAATTTTTGGTTCGTTTTGTTTCAAGACAAAATGAACAGGTAGAAATTTGTTTGTAGAATAACCCCTCGTTTTTACT